>JAYVCO010000018.1:0-10905 GCA_043749935.1 Planctomycetia bacterium | reverse complement strand
ATCTCCGCGGCCGTTGGTTTCGTGGCGCTGTTTGGGATTTCCGTGCTCAATGGACTGGTGTTGGTTTCGTATTTCCACAAGCTGATCCAACAGGGGCGCTCGCTCGATGAAGCAATCTACGAAGCCGGCGTACTGCGATTGCGGCCGGTGCTAATGACATCGGCCACGGCGGCGTTGGGGTTTGTGCCGATGATGCTGGCCACTGCCGTCGGAGCTGAAGTGCAACGGCCGTTGGCCACCGTGGTCGTCGGCGGCATGCTTAGCTCTTTGCTGCTAACTTTGCTCGTGTTCCCAGTTCTCTATTCGCTCTTTGGCCAGCACCTGCCCAGCCCAGCCACCGGCGAGTCACGACCGCAAAATTCCGGCCAAGACAGCCCTCCAAGCTAAGCGGCACTTGCAGTAGAATGAACTTGGGCGCCCTCTGGGATCGCGCCAGCGCGAAACCGGGTAGGGACACTTCTTTGCTCGCCTTCAGGATGATCCGCCTTCATGGTCCGACTGGTTCAACAAACGACCGCCCAGGCCCAGCACGCGCGGCTGACTCTTGCGGACCTGGAACGGGCCTTGCGAACTGCGGATCCGGCCGCGCTTTTGGTAGCCCCTCGAATCTTGCGGAGGGTCATCAAGCAAGCCGCTGGCGTTAGCGGCATCGGCTTGCGCGTGCCGCATCGCAAAACTTACGTGATTGCCCAGTCCGACTTGCTCAAGATCGTGGACCTGGCAGAACTCGATTTGCCAGACGACGCGGAACTGGCTGGGACCGTCATTCTGATTGCGCGTCCCACGAGTGAATCGCTGGCTGAGATGCGGCCAGACGAGGCGCTTGAAAAAAGCTGGCGACAGTTGTTTCACGCGCGCGTCCACTTTGCGCTTGATCAAAGAATGGCCGAAGGGCGGCTGGGTGAGTCGGATTTGCGCAACCGGATTCAGCAGATCGGTGAAATCGAGTTCGAAGAAATACGCTCGGTTTTGCGGCAAGAAGACTTTCTATTGCCGCCGAAAACCGACCTCAGCTTGTATGTCGAGTTCGTTGCCGTGTATCTGGAGCTGCGATACTTCGTACCCGGCTTCCTGGGAAGCTATTTCCCGGGGCTGCAAGATTTGCACGGCATTGACGAAATTGTCAGGCAGGACGTCGACAGCGATGCCCTGTTTACAAGCACGCGATTGCCCGGCAGCCTTCAACCGGGTTGGCGGGGAGAGCTGTTGAGCGGCGAACGCACGCTCGAGGGGACCCTCGAAAAGCCTGTCGTGCCGCCGCGTCCCTTGCCGACTCGAAAACGCTCGGATCGCGCCGCTAAGGCATTGTTGGACAAGGCCGACCGCGTGAGCGCGCTGGGAAATCTGGTGCGCGCGGCTATCTTGCGAATTCGCGCGACCCGCTATGCAGACTCTGAAGTGTCCCGCGACGCCCGCGAGCAGGCACGAGATGAACTGGCCAGGCTGGCCCGTCGGTTGCAAGTAGCGCTCGAGTTCACGTCCAGCGAGTGTGAGGAGTGGTCGAAGTCGCTCTCGTCGCTGCTCGACCAGTCGGCTCGCGGCATTTGGACCGCCGAAGCGCGGATGCTCTACGACCTGCAAAAAGTGTGCGTCGATCACGAACGCGGAATTTACACGCTGGATGTGCTCGGCTGGGCTTTTTCTCTGGGCCGCAAACCGGTCAAACGCTTTCTACCCGGCCAGCGTGATGTTTTGATATCAAAACATCTTCGCAGTGCCAAGCGACGCTTGCCTTCGGCCCAACTTTCGAATCGTGCTCGCAGCCGATTTTCGGCGCTATTGCAGTCCGCTGAGCATCGAGCCGAAGCGAACCTACGTGCCCGGTTCAAGCCACCCATCGACCGTGCCTTGGATAAAGTCAAATTGTTGCCGCAGAATCCGCCCGAGCGCGTGGCGCGCAAGAAGCTCGTCGACGAAATCCTCGATCGCATCGTCGAGCGAGGCTTCTTGTCCATGGGTGATTTGCGCGATGCTCTTTCGCGTAATAATCTTAAATTGCCGGATCTGACCAGCGTCAAACAGTTCCTGCTGGGCGATCAACTGTTGCAAGCGGACAAACAGTTGGCGGCGAGTCTGGATGGTGTGTATCGCGGCGGCGAGATCTACCTGCGCTGGCCGCAGCGCCTCAGCTCGCTGGCTTTCGGCACTCCGGCCGGCCGATTTCTGACGCGCTATGTCGCGCTGCCTTTCGGCGGTGCTTATCTGGTGCTGGAAGCGGCACAACACCTCGTTGCGCCCGTCGTCCATGCCATTTCCAGCGATACGACGGTGCATCTAATGAGTTTGCCCTCGGTGCTCGCGCTGGGAATGGTTGTGTTGGGATTGCTCTATCACGAGCGCTTTCGAATCTTTTGCTTGAAACTCGGCATGCATGCCGGCCAGGGTTTCCGACGAGTGCTGGTCGACTTGCCATCGTGGATCGTTGGGCTGCCGTTGATTCGGCGCGTGGTCGCCAGTAGATATTTTCAACTCTTCAAGCGATATGTTTTCAAACCATTGATTTTTTCGGCGCTCGCCGCCCCCATGTTCGCCGTGATATCGGATCGCGAAGTCACGCTTCGTGGCTCGCTCGTCATTTTCATCGTCGTGAATGTGCTGCTCAACTCGCGAATTGGCCGCAACGTCGACGAACTTGTGACCGATTGGGTCGTGCTCACCTGGCACCGCCTCCGCATTCATGTGTTTGCGGCCGTTTTTCGACTGATCATGGATTTGTTTAACCGCATTTTAGAATCCATCGAGCGGCTGCTCTACACGGTCGATGAATGGCTGCGCTTTCGGGCCGGAGAACGATTGACGTCGACGATGGCCAAGGCGGTATTGGGCTTCCTCTGGTTCTTCATCAACTATGTGATCCGGTTTGTCGTCAACCTGCTGGTCGAGCCTCAAATCAACCCGATCAAGCACTTCCCGGTGGTCACGGTTTCGCACAAGATCCTGCTGCCGCTCACGCCCGCCCTGCAAAGCGCGCTGGCCGGCCCGCTGGGCACTGCATGGGCCTATACGATCGCTCCAACCGTGGTGCTGCTGACGCCGGGTATGTTCGGGTTTCTGGTGTGGGAGCTGAAAGAAAACTGGCGATTGTACGCCGCCAATCGCCCGGCCAATTTGCAGCCGGTTTCCATCGGTCATCATGGCGAGAGGATGTTGCAGTATTTGAAGCCCGGTTTTCGATCGGGCACGATTCCCAAGCTATACGCAAAATTGCGTCGGGCCAGCCGCAAGGCGTATTGGACACTCAATTGGAAAGCCTGTAGCAAACAGCTCGACGGCTTGCACCATGTTAGCGAGGCTCTGCGGCGTTTTGTCCATCGCGAGCTACTCGTGTTGCTGCACGAAAGCCGCGGTTGGGCGGACCGCTCGATCACCGTGGGTGAAATCCACTTGGGCTGTAACCGAATTTTGATCGAGCTGTATTGCCCCGATCTGGCCGAAGAAAGCATGTGGCTGGCGTTCGAGGAGCAGTCGGGCTGGTTGGTTGCGAGCATCTATCGACGTGGGTGGTCCGACAGCCTTTCGTATCCCAGGCGACACGCGCTGGCCAGCGCATTGGCCGGCTTCTACAAGATGGCCGGCGTCGATCTGGTGCGCGAGCAGATCGAATCGCGCCTCGAGCCCAGCTCACGCGGCTATGAAATCACGGATGATTTCCTGGCGGTGTGGTCGAGTGATAATCGCTTGCAGGTGATCTATTCATTGCGATCATTGCCAGGGCTGGAAGAAAACTACGAATCGACAACTTTTCAACCCGGCTCACTTTCCAAGTCCGTCAACTCGGCCACCGATCGCGACCAGTGGGTGTTCGCCGCCACGCCCATTTCGTGGCGCCGCTGGGTCGTAACGTGGGAATTGGACCAGCTCGGAGGCGTGTCGAGGCACCATGTCATGGAGAACATGCACCTGTTGCCCAACGAGCAACCCAGCCCGATCATGCAGACGAAGCGAACCGCGATCTAGCGCCGGTTACTTGAGCGAGCTCAAATACGCAACCAGGTCGCGCAGTTCGACTGGCGACAGCGTTTTTTCCAATCCTTGCGGCATGATCGACGTACGACTGGGAGAAAGCTCTTCGACGTCGGCCCGTTCGATCCGAATTTCCACGCGATCCGAAGTGCGCAAGTAGATTGCCATCGCGGTTTCACGGCTCAAGAGCCCGGCGTGGATCTGCCCCGATTTCGTCACGGCGTGAAAACTCTCATATCCGCGGGCCAGGCTCGCGCTCGGAAACACAATGGCTTCGACCAGATCGCGGCGGCTGCGGACCTCGCCAATTTTCGTGAGGTCGGGCCCGATTTTCTCTCCGCGCGTGCCAATCCGATGACACGCCGAGCAGGCCGCGCGCTGGCTGGAAAAAATCTCCTCGCCGTGGGCCGAATCGCCACCCTCGAGCAGGGGCTCGATCGATTTCAGCTTTGCCACACGCTCAGCTTCGTCTGGCGCTTTGCGATCGAACAAAGGTTTTGCCGCCAACTGCACATCGCGCGGGTAGTGTTTCAAAGTCTCTCGCAAGCGTTCGCTACCAATGCTTTCCACGGCGGCCGACTTCGTGAGTGAATCGACAAGCAATAAGCCCAACGGTTGGTTCGAGTCGTGTTCGAACGCGCGCAGCAGCCAGGACAGTTCGAGCGGCCCGCACGTGGCGACCAATTGTGCCGCGCTATCAAGCTGCGTCGCGCTAAGCTCAAATCGGCCCAGCGCCTCGGCCGCAGACAGCCGTTCGTGCATATCGGATTGACTCTTCAGTTCGCCCGCAAGAAATTCAAAGCCAGCGGGGGGGAGCGATATTTTGTTTTTCGACGCGGCACAAAGCGCCCCGATTCGCAGCGTCGCTGGCTGCTTCGAATCGAGTCCGATTTGCATCAGCCGGTCGGAGTGCACCCTGGTGTCGAATCGTGAGCTCGTGAGGATCGCTTGTCGAAGAATCTCAGCATCGGCATAGTCCAGGTTGTGCTCGATCGCCGCAGTCCACCGAGCCGCCGATTTCTCGGCGTCATCCGCGGCCAGCGTCTCCAGTAGCGCGAGACGAATCGGTTTCGCAGTTTTCTTGTCGATCAACGACTTGGCAATCAGCTCTTGAACCTTGGGTCGTCCGATCAATGCCGCGGCGGCGCCTCGCAGGCTCACTAACTGTTCCTCCGACGGCGTCGGTTCGGAAAACCAGGTGGCCAGGGTGGTCGTCAGCTCGTCCGCCCAATCGGAATGCCTGGACAATATCTCGATCAGGGTGCCCATCAGTGCCGGGTCGTCGCTGGCCAAGAGCGGAACGATCATCTCACGCCGCAGTGGTTGGCTGTCCATTTGATCCAACGCAATAAGTGCACCTCGGCTCACGCTGGCCCCCGCATTCGATAGGCCGGCAAGCGTGGCTTGCGGACTGTTAAGTTCGATCAGAGCAAAAATCACGGAATGCTCGACAAATCGATCGGCCGGCTTAGCCAGCGCCGCCAAGAGCGATGGGACAGCCTCGGGCTTGCCCAGTCGGCCTAGGGCAGTGGCCACTTCGCGCACCACCGCCGGCTCGTCGCTGGCGATCATTTCGATCAGCCGGTACAAACTTTCTTTGTCGCGCAGATCCGACACCGCATGGACCGCTGCTTGACGCACTGGCGCGTCGTCGTCGGCCAGTGCCTGCCGCAGCAGCAATCGCGCGTTTTCCGTGCCGATGCGAGCCAGGGCCCAAACGGCATTTTCGCGACCGCGATAATCCGTGCTCTCGAACATGGCGGTGGCCAGCGAACCCATCGCGGCATCGCCCCGCGCGACGAGCCATTCGATCGCACGTTCTGCCACCGCCGGCCTCGTGTCAGCCATCAGATCGGCCATTTCGGTATCGGAAGTTCTGGCCCAATCGATCTGCAAGCCGCGCAAATCGGGCACGGCCTTGGCCGCCTTGCGTCGAATTCGATAAATCGCGCCGCCAACGTCTGGTTTGGCAATTTGCGAAGTCGGGCAGCCAATCCGAAACCACCCCCCGGTGTCAATCACCAACAAGCTTCCATCGGCATCTTCAAGGACATCGGTGGGATGAAAATCGACATGATTCGAGACCAGAATATCTTGATCGACACAGTTGTACGTCGCGCCTTGCCGCGTCAATTGATGGCGCAGGACTTTGTGCGTATTGAATTGCGCGGAGTAGAGATTGTCGCGATACTCCTCGCCCCAGGCGGGACTGGCCGCGCGAGCCAGGCCCGAGGGAGCGGTGACGCCAAATCGCGTCAACGCCGGCATCAGGTCGCCCGTGCGCTTGAACTCCGCCGTACACGGATGTTTCTTCGGATAAACTCCGCCATAAACGAAATGGACCAGCGCGTCGTGCCGGGCTTCGTCAGGATTGTAGAACGTCATCGTGCCGATCGTGTCCCCTTCGGACGTGAATGCGACCTCGACCGGGTTGTCCATGCCTCCGCCGCAGAACACTTCCACCTGCGAACCGTCTGGCCGGCAAGAGAACACGCGCGCCGCCAGTCCTTTGCTGGGCGCTTGCCCCGCGGCCTCTTTAAGCTCGTGGCCGTGCCGCCCATCGCACCAGGCGATGCGGCCCGTGGGCGTTATGAAACAACCATGAATATCCGCCGCGTTGCCGACGAAGCCGAACTTCTGCACGATTTCTTCGCGCCGGTCCGCCACCCCGTCGCCGTCCGTGTCTTCCAATCGCCAAATGCTCGGCGGGCTGGCCACGTAGAGGGCGCCGCGAAACCAGGCCGCCCCTTGGGGGAACGTCATCTTGTCGGCAAACAGCGTGCTGCGGTCGAAGCGGCCGTCGCCATCGGTGTCTTCCAACATCCGGATCGCATTAGGCAATTGCGTCAGCAATTCCGCGGCCGGCAGATTCAGCCCGGCGTTGTCGGCGACAAACAGCCGCCCCCGATCGTCGAAGCCGGCCATGATCGGGTGTTCGACCAACGGCGAGCCAGCAACACGTTCCACCGTGAAGCCATCGGGCACGCGCAGCGAGCTCAACACTGCGTCTTCGTCAGCCGCATGGCCACGCGCCGCAAAGGCGAGAACAACCAACAACAAACATCCAGACCGAACAATTCGAACCATTTGCAGTATTACCTTTGGAACCTTCTTGAGCCTTCGGCGTGTGCAGATTGTGGGAGTCCGGCTATTATCTTCACGAGAGGTGACCTTGTACAGCGAACGCGTCGAGAACCGTTGAAATCACCCTCTTGCCGGTATGGCTGGCATCCGGGCCGATTGGTATGTTGACGGCTATTCGAGGTTCGACGAACACGGGAGTGCTGACATGGCCGAAAGTGCAGCCTGGTATTACGCCAAAGATGGGCAATCGCTCGGACCGATGACACTCGATCAGTTGCGCGAGAAGCTGCCGAGCATCGGGGGCGACAAGGCGCTTGTGTATGGTCCTTCGACGGCCGATTGGATCGAAGCTCGACACGTGCCCGCCTTGAGTCTGGGCGGTTCTCGCGCGGCCGCGCCCCCAACCGTGCCCAGCGGGCGCCGCTCGGATGAAATCGACTATGAAATCTTTGGTTCCGAGATGCAATATGTCGAGGTGACGCTCGATCCGAACGAGATGGTGATTGCCGAAGCCGGAGCCATGATGTACATGTCGCTGGGGATTCAGATGGAAACGGTGTTTGGCGATCCTTCGGCGCCAAAGGCCGGTTTTTTGGGAAAGGTCGCTGCCGCCGGAAAACGCGTCCTGACTGGCGAGTCGATGTTCATGACCACGTTTCGCAACGGCGCGTCCTCGGGTCGCGAAACCGTGGCCTTCGCTTCGCCCTACCCGGGTAAGATTCTACCGATGCACTTGGATCAACTGGGCGGTGAACTGATCTGCCAGAAAGATTCGTTCATTTGCGCCGCCCGCGGCACGCAGATCAACATCGCGTTTCAAAAGCGGTTTGGCGTCGGCCTGTTTGGCGGTGAGGGCTTCATCATGCAGCGGCTGACAGGCGACGGGATCGCGCTAGTGCACGCCGGCGGGACGATGATGCGGCGGACGCTCGCGGCTGGCGAAAAACTGCGGCTCGATACCGGGTGTCTGGTCGCCATGACGCCCAGCATCGACTACGACATCCAGATGGTTGGCGGCATCAAGAACACGCTGTTCGGCGGCGAGGGATTGTTTCTGGCCACGCTCACCGGTCCGGGCGAAGTCTGGCTTCAGTCACTTCCGTTTTCGCGACTGGCCGGCCGGATCATCGCCGCCGCGCCGCAAACGGGCCGCGGAGGCAAGGAAGAAGGTTCCATCCTCGGCGGACTGGGACGCATGCTCGACGGCGACAATCGCTAGCAGTTTTCATTCGTCCTGCCAGAATCGTTTCCATCCGTCCCAGAAATGTTATACGCGAGTACCTGATGCCACAGTCTGCCTACCTGACCGCGCCGCTTCCGTCGAGCAAAATGCCGTCCGGCGTCCCCTATATCGTCGGCAACGAAGCGGCCGAGCGGTTTAGCTATTACGGCATGCGAGCGATCTTGATCGTTTTCATGACGGAATACCTGATGGGTCGCAATGGTTCGTTGGAGGTCATGAGCGATTCTGACGCAAAGGTCTGGTATCACACGTTTGTCTCGGCGGTTTATTTTTTTCCCGTTTTGGGCGCGCTGTTATCTGACGGGCTGCTGGGAAAATATCGCACGATCATGAGTCTCTCGATCGTATATTGTCTCGGTCATGCGGCATTGGCACTAGACGACACTCGGCTGGGGCTGGGCATTGGACTATCGCTGATTGCCATCGGCTCCGGCGGCATCAAACCTTGCGTATCGGCCAACGTGGGTGATCAGTTCGGATCGCAAAACAAGCATCTGCTGGAAAAGGTGTTTGGCTGGTTCTATTTCTCCGTCAATTTCGGCGCGTTTTTCTCGACGCTGCTAATACCCGAATTGCTGGTCCGATTCGGACCCTCGGTCGCCTTCGCGATGCCTGGCGTGTTGATGCTGTTGGCCACGTGGATCTTCTGGCTCGGGCGTCATAAGTTCGTACACGTGCCGGCCGGCGGAATGGGCTTCGTCCGCGACGCGTTCAGCCCCGAGGGTGTCCGGGCGCTGCTAAGGATTGCCGCGGTATATGCGTTTGTGGCGATGTTCTGGTCGTTGTACGAACAGACGGGCTCGGCCTGGATTCTGCAAGCCAAATCCATGGACCGCCACGTCCTGGGCTTCGAACCCAGCGCTTCACAAACGCACGCCATCAACCCGATTCTGATTCTCGTGTTTATTCCGATATTTGCGTACGGCATCTATCCGGCCGTCAATCGAATATTTCGCTTGACGCCGTTGCGAAAGATTGGAATCGGCTTTTTCTTGACCAGCGCGGCTTTCTGCTTATCGGCCATGATCGAGAGTTGGATCGTGGCCGGCCAAACTCCTTGGATTGGCTGGCAATTCCTAGCCTATTGCATCATGACTTCCGCCGAAGTGATGGTTTCCATCACGGGTTTGGAGTTTTCCTACACGCAAGCCCCCAAGAAAATGAAATCGGTGGTCATGTCTCTGTGGCTGTTGACCAATTCAGCCGGCAACTTGTTTACGGCGCTCGTCAACGAATTCATTCAAGACAAGGACGGCAATCCAACCTTGACGGGCCCGAACTACTACTGGCTCTTTGCTGGGCTGATGGCGGTCACCGCCGTGGTCTTCATTTTCGTGGCGATGCGCTACCGCGAACACAACTATATTCAAGACGAAGCGGCCACGGACACCGACTGAGCCGTCGGTTCAGCCTCCGGCACGTGCCCCAGCTCCGGCGCGGTGTGCTCGATCACCCGCATCGACTTCCAGCGGCCCTGTTGAAAGCGCGCGAGGAACCCTAGCCCGAGCACCGTCACGAATGCGGTGACGGCGTACCAGGCCAAGGTGAACCCCTCCGGCCCTTCGCGCGCGGCGAAGTAGGTTGGGATCACCAGCACCAGGACGCCCGACGACACGGAAAACACGAGCGAGAAGCGCGTGTCGCCCGCTCCGCGAATCGCTGAGCCGAAAACCACGGCCATGGCATCGAACAGTGAGTAGACGGCCACGAATCGCAGCAGGAAGATCACGAGTTGTTCGAGCGGCCCTTGGTTCTCGGTCAATCCATAGGGCCTTAGGATGAATTCCGGCAACAGCAGATAGATGCCGCACCAGACCGCGACATAAATGCTGGCCAACCCGATCGCCATCCAGGTAGTGCGCACCGCGAGTTGCGGCCGGCCCTCACCGACTCGTTGACCCGTCAGGGCCATCACGGCCGTGCTCATGCCCATCAGCGGGATGAACACTAGTGCGTTCAGATTAAACAACAGTCCGGTTGCCGACAGCTCGGTCTTGCCCAATCCGCCCACGACCTGCACGAAAAAAGTCCAACAGGCAATGTCCAAGAATTGTTGAATGCCATTGGGCAATCCAAATCGCAAAAAGCGAGCGCACAACTGCCTGTCGAACCGCCAGCCCGAGAACAAACAGTATTCCGAGTTGCGCTGCGTCCAGATCATCACCACCAGATACATGACGACTATCGACGTGAATGCGGTGCCCGTCGCGATCGCGGCGCCATCGATCCCCATTTTTGGAAATCCGAAATTTCCGAAAATCAGCAGGTAGTCGAGCACGACGTTGACCAGGCTGCCGATGACGTCGACAACCATGATGACCGTCGTTTGGCCTCGCCCGCTATAAAAACAGGCCAATGTCGCCGAAAGTAGCAAGGGAGCTGTTCCCCAACACATGACTTTGAAGTACCGCAGCTCGAGCGCCTGGATGGTCGGGTCGTGTCCAAAAAAACTGAAAATCTGCGGCGCAAAGGGCAACACGAAGATCCAGATCATCGCCGTGACGGTCAGCGCAATATAAATCCCCTGCCATAATATCGGCCCGATGCGATGCCGGTCGCCGGCCCCTTCGTATTGTCCGACGAACGCGTTGGCGTAGCCTACGATGCCCAGGGCC
>JAYVCO010000017.1:0-2697 GCA_043749935.1 Planctomycetia bacterium | reverse complement strand
ATCATGTCCATCCATGGCTACTCGGTGCCAATCATCGGGTGCGTGTTCGTACTGGCCGCTCCGATCAAATATTTGTGGCAACGCGCTTTCGAGCGCCGCGAAACACAAGATCCGATTTTCTAGCTGGCCGTCGAGATCGCCTATGTTCACGGGACTGGTCCAGGCATTGGCGCTCGTCTGCGACGTCCAATCGCAGCCCCCTGGCAAGCGGCTGACGATCGAATCGTCCGAAATCAGCCTCGATGCTGTTTTGGGCGACAGCATTGCGATCAACGGTTGCTGCCTGACCGTGGTCGCCAATCAGGACGGCCGGTTGAGCTTCGAAGCAGGACCTGAAACCCTGTCTCTCACCAACCTCGGCGAGCTGAAAGCCGGCAGCCGAGTCAACCTAGAGCCTTCGTTGCGCGTGGGCGACCGCTTAGGCGGGCACTTTGTCACCGGGCACGTCGAAGCCATCGGCACGCTGTTGGCTCGGGAAGACGATCGCGACTGGTCCACATTATGGTTCGGCTTTCCGCGAGCGCTGGGACGCTACATGGTTCCAAAGGGCTCGGTGGCCGTGGATGGCGTGAGCTTGACCCTGGTGGCCGTTGAGGCCGAGCGTTTCAGCGTCGCCCTTATCCCCCACACGCTTTCCGCCACTACGCTAGGGCATCTGACCGGCGGCAGCCACGTCAACCTGGAAACCGACCTGCTGGCCAAGTACGCTCAAAAACAACTCATGGATTCCTGACTGCTAACTGTTTTTTCGCCCGTAACAGACTGAAGTTTCATGCCTGCTCCCGCCAGCAACCAAACTATTTCCTATTTAGCCAAACGGTTTTCCGAAGCCGGCATCCGGCTCAATACGCGGCACGGCCAGAACTTTTTGATCGATCTGAATCTCTTGCGTTTGTTGGTCGAGCGAGCGAACCTGGGGCCGCAGGACGTGGTATTGGAAGTCGGCACCGGCACCGGAGCGCTCACCGCCCTGGTCGCGCCCAACGTGGCGGCGGTCGTGACCGTCGAGATCGATCCGCAACTCCAGCAGCTTGCCAGCGAAGAGCTGTTTGGTCTGACCAATATCGTCATGCTGCGGCACGACGCCCTTAGGAACAAGGGCAACCTGGACTCGCGGGTGATCGCGGCCGTCGAAGAGCAATTGTCCGTCGGACCCGAGCGACAATTGAAACTCGTGGCCAACTTGCCCTACAGCGTGGCCACGCCGATCATCGCCAACTTGCTGGCGTCATCGATCGTGCCGCACTCGATGACTATCACGATTCAAAAGGAGGTAGCCGATCGGATCGCCGCCTCGCCCGGCAGCAAGGATTATGGAGCGCTCAGCGTCTGGATTCAAAGCCAGTGCCGGGTCGAACTGGTCCGCATCCTGTCCCCCACCGTCTTCTGGCCACGCCCCAAAGTCCACTCTGCGATTATCCACATCGAAGTCGATCCACAATTGCGCCAGCGGATTCCAGACCTGCACTTCTTTCACGAATTCGTGCGATCGCTATTCTTTCACCGCCGCAAGTTCTTACGCAGTGTGCTACACAGTGCCTTGAAAGACCGCTTGGACAAACCGGCCATCGACGAAATTCTCGCCCAAACCGGCCTAAGCCCCGAATGCCGAGCCGATCAGCTCACGGTCGAGACTATTTTGGGACTGAGCGAAGCGGTTCGGGCGATGCTGCTGCTAAAGCATGCGTGCCTCGATGGTAACCCCAACCAAACGGAGCATTGACCCATGACGACTCTGATCGCTCTTTTAGCCATCGCAAATGCCGTGGGGCAGTCAGACATTCAAGGTACTTGGGTCGGCACTGGGCGTCATGCTCGGTTCACCGCCGTCTTCTGTGAGGACATCCTGGCAATGCGGGTGGGAACGGATCCTGTCCTGGAGACGCAAGAGTCGCGTTTCCGCATTGACCAAGAGCAGGGAACCATCGACATCGAGCGTGCCGATGGCTTGCAGCTGGGCCGATTTGCGGTTGATGGAAACCTGTTGACGCTGCTGTTGGCCGACGTGAATCTGCCAAGGCCCGCCACCATCGAGATTCCGAAGCCGAAGCCAAATGCAAAGCCTTTCACCATCGACCGCAAGACATGGAAGCCGTCGACCCAGCAACGATTCGTTTTTGAGCAGGTGAAATAGCTCTGGCCCAGCGAGCAACGCCTTCCTAAGAACGCAACCAAGAAAGCTCCAAGTCTTCAAAACCTCCCCCGATCGGCTATGATAGCGGCTCTCAATTGGACTTCCTTTTACTCCTGTGAAAACTGTCTATGAAATTCGTTCAAATCTCTGGGGCGTCGCTGTTGCAATTGGCAGAAACTCAAGAGGTTTCTGGCCTCCGCGCCGCTGGAGTTCACGATGAAAGCCAGGTTCGCATCAACCAGCAGGGCGATGTCGAGATTCTTGAGGACGGCGCGTGGAGCATTATTGGCGGGCTGTTGGGCGATTATCAAGCGCGAATCAAACGGCTGACGGGACTTGATTGGTCGTGATCGAATTGGGTGGCAGTGCGACGGCACGGCCAAATCGGCTTGCGGGGAAGAACGATCTGGGCACTACCGTGGAAGTACAACAACTGCTCCAGGGTGCGTAGAACTCAACCCAAATTACCAGGACTGTTAATTTAGGTCGTTTTTTCTGAGCCAAGACTCCTATGGATGTTTGTGTGGCGTGGGTAAAGCTGGTATTTTGAGGCACTTCAACGG
>JAYVCO010000016.1:0-10598 GCA_043749935.1 Planctomycetia bacterium | reverse complement strand
AATCGCTAGTAATCGCGGGTCAGCATACCGCGGTGAATGTGTTCCTGAGCCTTGTACACACCGCCCGTCAAGCCACGAAAGTGGGGGGTATCCGAAGTCACTGAGGTAACCGCAAGGAGCCAAGTGCCGAAGATAAACTCCGCGATTGGGACTAAGTCGTAACAAGGTAGCCGTAGGGGAACCTGCGGCTGGATCACCTCCTTTCTAAAGGATTCCTGCTGGTTTGGTGGCGACACCAACCCAGTTAGAAATTGTGGAGATAGTCCTTGTGTTAGCCAGAGGTCTGCTGCTAGAGAGCGAAAGCTCGAAATCCAGCAAGCTACTGAATTGAAAAGAGAAGACCCGCGCAGGGCTAGCCAAACCTGCGTCGGGTCTTTTTTTGCGCGCTCGCCAATCAGCGCACTCGCGTGCAAGCTTCAGATCGCCTTTCGTCGATAGTGTGCAAGCGCCGCGCCTTGAGGCACCGCCGCAATTGAGCTAAAAGGGTCGAATGCCAAAGCTATTTCACGATCACCGCGTGTTCTGGAAAGAGTTTCGCCAGAACTTTCACACCACCGGTGCCGTGCTGCCCAGCGGCCGCCTGTTGGCGCGTGCGCTGGCTCGATATGTGGGCTCGCACCAGTCTGCTCGACGAGTCCTGGAGGTTGGGCCGGGTACAGGCGCCGTCACTTCGCAGATCGTCAGGCGACTTGGCGAGCAAGATCAACTCGACCTGGTTGAGTTGAATACTGAGTTCGTCCGTCGACTGAATGAACGTTTTGCCTCGGAAGACGGATTCCGAAATGTCGCCGCGCGGGCCCGAGTCTTGCATCAGCGGCTCGAGGATCTTCCACAAGATGTCCAATACGATCTGATCGTTTCCGGACTGCCCTTGAACAATTTTCCCGTGGCCGATGTTGAGCACATTTTGCTGGTATTCAAACGATTGCTGCGGCCGGGCGGCACCCTCTCTTTTTTCGAATACATCGCGATTCGCCCGGCGCGAGCGCTAGTCAGCGGTCCCCTGGAACGCACTCGCCTGCGGGGTATCAGCAGCGCGCTGTCGGGCCTGCTGGGCCCTTACGAGGTTCGCCGAGACTGGATCTGGCCCAACATTCCGCCAGCCTGGGTCCACCACGTCCGCCGGCCTGCCAGCACCAGCACAGCCGACAATTTTGCTGAGCAAGTCCCCTGGTAGGCCCGGATTCTTTTCGATTGTTTCCGCAAATGCAACCGTTCTTGCTGGCTGCGTAAACGCTACCTATACTAGAATTTGAGTAAGGTGGGCGAGTGCGCGGCTCGCTGAGGCACCTGGTCCGTGGGAGCGCGGCGATTCTGGCGACGTGAGTTGCTTGGTTTTGACGCGGCCCGCCGATCGTTTTCTTGCGTTTTCCAGGTCGCTTTTCGGGTCCGCTTTCAGGAGGCCGATCGATGGAACGTCGCCGCAAACTTCATGTCTCGCTGTTCGTTCTGTTGGCGATCGCGGCGGGAACCGCCCGCGCCGAGGAACCCAAGAAACCGGCGGATGACGATTACGAGTTGTACCAGGTCTTTGCCGACACGCTGGATCAGGTGCAACGGAACTACGTGAAGGATGTGAGCCGCCGTGAATTGATGGAAGCGGCCATCCACGGCATTCTGGGCAAGCTCGACCCCTACTCCAATTACATCAGTCCAGAAGAAATCAGCCGTTTCAAGACGAGCGTCGAAAGCCAATTCGGGGGCATTGGCATTCAGATCGGCATGGAGGGCGGCCAACTCAAGATCATCAGCCCGCTGATTGGAACGCCAGCCTATAGAGCCGGCTTGGAAGCGGGCGATGCGATTCTCGAAATCGAAGGCAAAAGCACCGACGGGATTCGCATCGACGAAGCGGTCAAGCAGCTCAAGGGCGAGGCCGGGACCAAGGTCACGATGACCGTCATGCACGCCGCCACGCGCGAAAAAGAAACGCTGACGATTACGCGCGAACTGGTGCACGTCGAGACGGTCATGGGCGACGTACGCAAGGCGGACGACAGTTGGGACTTCATGCTCGACCACGACAAGCACATTGGCTATATCCGTCTTTCGGCGTTCAGCCGAGACACGGCCCAGGACGTCAAAAAGGCGCTAGTCGAATTGAAGCAACAGGGAATCAAAGGACTGATTTTGGATCTTCGCTTCAACCCGGGCGGACTGCTCACGTCGGCCATTGAGGTCAGCGACCTGTTCGTCGGCGACGGCCGGATCGTTAGCACCAAGGGGCGCAACACGCCGGAGCGCGTCTGGGACGCGCAAAAAGACGGCAGCTTCGAGGGCTTTCCGATGGCCGTGCTGGTGAATCACTATAGCGCTAGCGCCAGCGAAATCGTTTCGGCCTGCTTGCAAGACAATCATCGTGCGGTCGTTATCGGCGAACGCACCTGGGGCAAGGGAAGCGTGCAAAACGTGATCGAGTTGGAAGGCGGAAAGAGCGCGCTCAAGCTAACCACCGCCAGCTACCACCGCCCCAACGGCAAAAATATCCATAAGTTTCCCGACGCCAAAGATTCGGACGAGTGGGGCGTGATGCCCGACGCGGGCTTCGAATTGAAGCTAAATCCACAGCAAACCGGCCGACTTATCGAATATCGCCACGATCGCGACATTCTCATTGCCAAACGAGTGCGAGCCGCAAGTGCGAGCAAGGAACAGGCCGCCGCGACGCCTGCGGCCCCTGCCGAACCGAAGCCGGACGCTCCCAAAGCCGATCCCGCAAAACCGGAAGGCTCCAAACCGACCGAACCCAAAGCGGAAGACCCCAGCGCCGAGCCAAAGCCCGAACCAGGATCCAAACCGGCCGCCGACGAAGCAAAGTCGAAAAACGAGGCTAAAGCAAAGGACGAAGCCAAGCCTAAAGACGAAGCCGCTTTCGTCGATACGCAGTTGCAAAAGGCAATGGACTACCTGACGCAAGAACTTGCCCGGGCACAATAAGAGCGTGCGGACAAAGCCTTGCAGGACCGTGCGCCCCTAAGCCGCAAGCGGCCGTGAAACGCCGCTTGCACGCGTTACGATCGAGTATCGCCGGTTTGCTTTAAGTTTCTCCCACTGCCCGCCTCGCCCAAGCACCAGTTGACCTGTACCACCGAAATCCACGGCCTGGGCAGCTTATGATCCTTCGTTCGCGCAGGTTGACTTCTTGCTGAAAAACATTCTGATTCTCGAAAGCACCTGCGACGAAACGGCCGCTGCCGTCGTGACGATGGAGCGAGTCGTGCTCTCGTCGGTCGTGGCTTCCCAGGAACACTTGCACGAAAAGTACGGTGGCGTCGTTCCGGAAATTGCCTCCCGAGCCCATGTCGAACGCATCGTGCCGGTGATTGACGAAGCACTGCGAAAGGCCGGCCTTTCGCTCGATGACATTGACGCGGTCGCGGTGGCCAATACACCGGGACTGGCCGGCTCGTTGTTGGTAGGGTTGGCGGCGGCCAAAGCGCTGTGTGTGGCGCGTGGACTTCCGCTGGTGGCGGTGAACCATCTGCAAGCCCACATTTACGCCTGTCGCCTGGCAGCGGGACACGAGGTGTTTCCTTGTTTGGGTTTGATCGTCAGCGGCGGACACACAAGCCTGTATCAGTGCATGACGCCGCTCGAGTTCAAGTTGCTCGGCGGCACGATCGACGACGCGGCCGGTGAAGCCTTCGACAAGGTCGCGAGTCTACTGGGCCTGCCGTTCCCTGGCGGGCCATCGATTGAAAAAGCGGCGCAAAGTGGCAACCCACGAGCGGTCAGCCTGCCACGCCCCATGCTCGATTCCGATCGGCTCGAGTTCAGCTTCAGCGGACTGAAGACCGCCGTCCGCTATCGCATTTGCCCGCCCGGTGCGACCGCCGCGCCATTGACGTCGCAAGCCGTGTCCGACCTGGCAGCCAGCTTTCAGGAAGCGGCGATCGATTGCCTGGTGGGCAAAACCCTGCTGGCCTTGAAACGCACGAAGATGCGAATGTTGTGCGTGGGAGGCGGAGTCGCCGCCAATGCTCGGCTGCGCGGGCGGTTGAGCGAGGAAACCCAACGACTGGGGATTGCCCTGCACATTCCACCGCTCGAGCTTTGCACCGACAATGCCGTGATGGGCGCGATTGCCGTCGAGCGGTTGTTAGCGGGCCTGGTTGAACCACTCGACTTGGACGTCTATCCAGGTCTGGTCCGCCAGACTAGCAGGTAGATCCTGCCCGCGTTTGCTAGAAAGTTATTGTCAGCCTAAATTGGCTTGCTTCGGACCGGCTCACGTGCCGCTCGTGCTCGGATTGACACCCGGAGCGGCGCCCGAGGCTGGCGTTGTACCCGTCGTGCCTTGTTGCAGGTTGAACGTGGTCACCGCGCCAATGCCCGTGAAGAACGGCACGGGACTGATCCGCACATAGCGGCGATCGGCCGAGACCACGCCCGTGGCCGACAAAGTGGCGCCTTGGGGCAACGAGATGATGTTCGGCTGATAGCCGACGGCCTGCTGAACAAAGGGCACCCCGAACAAACCTTGGCGCGATGCGTTCAGGTTGACTCCGCCAACTGCACCGGCTTGCGACATACTGCTGATTTGTTGTGCCAGAATCGCCTGGTTCACGGCCATCTGGCCGGCCGCGGCGTTGGCCAGTTGGTGATCGGCTAGCACCTCTTTGCGCCGCCCATCTTGCAGGTCGAACACGACCATCGAGTCTTCGTCGCCCAAGGGAACCTGCTCCCGCAGATGTTTTTCGTCCTTGCTGCCAAAATGCGAATAGACGTCGACCGTGACCTTGCCCGCGGTGACCTTGCCCCACACACGACGCACCAGCACCCGGTAGGTACCGTCGAAAGCTTCGGGGCAGACGTACGTTTCGCTCATCTGCTGGGCTGCGGAGCGGCCATTGCTGGCCGCGGCGTCGCCCAATACCACCCCGCCTCCGCTGGTGCGCGGGTTGCGGAACGAACAGATCGTGCCCGACGGCTCCTCGACCATGATGTCAACGTCGGCATCGCCGGTCCAGGTGACCCTCACCAGGCAGTCGCGGACTTTCGCGCTATTGATTTCGGCTTGGAATTCAGCGGCCTCTTGCGTTCGCTTTTCGGCCTTGAGCTGCGCCACGACTGCCGCGGCGGCGCGCGAAGCGGTCTGCAAGACTTCGGCCTTATCTTTCGGCCAGGCTTGTTTCAAGATGCCGAGGCTCGACCAGCGAATGCCTTCCAGGTCATTGGTCCGTTGAGCCAATCGGAGTCCATAGAGATAGGGTTCGGGCCTCAAGGGCTCGATCGTGGCGACCTGATGGAATACCTTGAGCGCACGCGCCTCGAGGCCGATGCGGGCCATGTACTGGGCCACGTACATGAAATCCTCGGCGTCATCGCCCAAATCGATCGCCGACATCAGCGCGCGTTCGATCTCTGCTTTCGAACTGCCGCCGGCCTGCATCGCCAGGCCCATAGCCTCGTACATCCAGGGCTGCGGCAGGCCGCACCGCAAAGCGGCGTTGACCATGGCGATCAATTGATCGAACTTGCGATCGTGCATCAATTGGCGAGCCGTTTCGCGGACCGCCTGATCTTGCACGTCGAGATGAGCCGCAAAGTAATCGTTCCAAACCAAATCCGCATCGTCACCTTCGCTGATCGTCAGCTCGATCGCGGCGACCTTTTGATTGGGTTTACCAGATTTCTCCGCGTTAGCTGGCGCTGCTTTCGCGGGCACTGCTTTCGTGGACACTGCCGGCTGTTTCGGGTTCGTCTTGGGGGCCGCGGACTTGGCGCCTTTAGCTTTGGCGTTCGCGGGCAAAGGCGCTGCCGATTTATCAGTGGGAGTGTTTTTAGGAGTGAGCTTGAGGTCGTCCGGCACGGCGAACATTCCACCGCCCATGCCACCACCACCCATTCCGCCACCGCCCATGCCACCACCACCCATGCCACCGCCCATGCCGCCACCCATTCCGCCGCCCATCATTCCGCCGCCCATCATTCCGCCGCCGGAGCGAACTGGAATCACAAGGTCGGCGACGGGATAGGCCTTGGTCGTTGTAATCGTGCTGGCGTCGGCCTTCGTGGTAATCTTGAGGACTTCGTCTTCGACGATGTAGGTCAGTTCATATTCGGTCAACAGCAGCCGCAGGCCGGCCTTGAGCGAGATGCCCTTGAGGTTCTTCGTGACGGGGGTGTCCGCACCAACACCAGCGTCCTCAAGCGCCTTGCTCTTCAACTGAATCTCGATTCCGTGCAGATCCTTGAGATAATCGATCGCGTCTGACAGCGGCGTTTCCGAAAAATCCATCGTGGTCGTATCTTCAAGCGCCTTGTAGATCTTCTTTTCGGCCGGGCCCACTTTCTTCAAATCCTGGGCCTTGTAGCGCTCGCGGCGCCGCGCGGTCAATTCTTCCCAGATCGCGGCGTCGGGAAATACAACGGGCTGGTCGTCTGGAAATGGAATCATCGCCACTTCGACCGGAGCCAAGGTATCGACGACTGCTTTCTGCCGCGCGTTGCGCTGAGCCAGGTTGGCCATGCGAGCGCCGGTTTCATGAGCCACCAAGGAGGCCGACGCCGCGATCGGCAAATCCGGCGCGAGGTCTGCCATTTCCACCGAGCCGATCTCATCGGCGGCCGTATAACGGCCTTCGTCCATCAGCGAATTGAAGCGGTCCATCAGCTGTTTGACTTTTTCTTGTTTCCGCGCCAAGGCATCGGTCACGCGCAACTGGTCCAGTGCCGTAGCCCTGGATTGCTGCACTTGCTGATCGAGGATTTCCTTGGTCGAGGCCCGCCGATTGGCTTCGCGCAGAGCCGTTTCCAATTGAGAGCGCAACTGAGCTCGCACCTCGGCCTTTAATTCAGGCGCCTTCACCACCCGTTCCATCATCAGCTTGAGCCCTTGCTGGACGCTGCCCGGATCGCTGGCCATGCGGCTGCGCGATTCGCGCAGCTCGTTCTCGACTTCCGAGCGAATCAAATCCGTGATCAATCGATTCTGCTGATCGATGTTGCCCAACAGATTGCCTTCGCCCTCGTTCACGTCAGCCACCGGATCATTGTTGTTCCGATTGCCACTGTTTCGATTATCAGTGTCGAGGTCTTCGGGCACGGGCTTGCGGAACTTGATGGCCGCGACTTTTTTCGGTCGAGCGGCCTGCTCGTGGCTGGTCTTCTTGATTTCGAGTTTTTCATCGTCCGCGGTTTGTTTGGATACGCTGCCGGCGCGGATCTTTGCCAGTTGCAATTTCACGGCCTGAGCCGTGGTGTCTCCTGGGTCGCGCCGCAAGGCCTCCTCGGTCAGGCGCTCTGCCGTGTCCAGGTTGCCAGCCGTTACGGCCTGCGCACCCAACTTAGCCAACATTTGCACGTCTTCGCCCAACATTCGCTGCGTTTCCTTCAAGCCCGGCGTGCCCAGCGTGATCAGCCGCAGGCCGCCGTCGCTGTGAGCCGATTCGACCAAGGTGGGCAAAAACGCGAAATCCGGGTTCGGTTCGCCGGCCGAAATCGTTGCTTGCAAGGGGTGCGATTTGCCGTCCACCAGGGCCGCTAGCTCGATGTGCGCGGAGCCGGCCAAGGCACCTCGGCCGAGCACGATCGTGTCGCGATCGCTACGCAACGGAGGCATCCGCTCGGGATAGACTTCCGCGAACTCTTTCGGCCAGGTCACGGATTGCGGCCACAAAACCGTGCCGTGCACGGTCGATGCCAGATAGGCCCCGACTTGTTTCTCGTCGAGACTGTCGCTATCGATGGCCAGCATGCCGCCAGTCTGGTTAGCCAAGGACGCGAGCAACTGGCCGTCGACGCCAGGTCCCACGACGTAGCTGCTCACCGAGATTTGCGCGTCGGCCAAGGATTTGATCAACTTGCGGTACGAATCGACAGTCAGCAGGTTGGCCTTGCTCATGCCGTCGCCAATGTAAATCACGCTCTTAGCGCTCTTCGATTTCTTGCCGTGGCTGGCCATCGCGGTTTGTAGCGCGAGCGGCAGATCGGTGGCTCCCAGCGGCACTCGACGCTTGAGGGCGGCGACGGCGTCGCTCATTTCAGCGCTGTCGGGTGCAACGAAATCAGGCGTCAAAGGCGTGGCATCCAAATCGATCGCCATCAGGTGCGCGCGATCGCCGCGATTCAAGCCCGAGAGCAATGTGGAAAGTGACTGGATCGCTTTGTCGCGAAATTTGCTGGTCTGGCTGGCCGAGGTGTCAAACAAAATCACCACGTCTCGGCCAGAGGGCTGCGGCAAGTCCGCGCCAGGTTTCAGGCTAAGTGCGAAGTAGACCGTGCCATCGGTCGTCGCATAGGTATCCAGATGCGATTCGAGAATCCCCGCCTCGGGGGCCGCGGCCCTGACGCTGGGACAAAGTGCCGTGAACAACAACAGGGCGAGCGCCGCGGATCGATGTAAGACTTTAGACATGGGATGCGTTTCTCCACTCGCAGATACCAGCGGCTTTTCGTGCCCTCGTGTTCCGTTGCGAGGGGCAAGCGCGCAGATTGAATTGCAGCTTGAAACCAAGGCAAAATGTTCCTTGTGCCTGAACGCCTATTCTATTCACTCGACAGGATTTACGCCATAAAAATTGGCGAAAATTGAGGTTGGCACGGATTGTATCGGTCGCGCCCGCTCGGATTTTTCCGCAAGGTGCGGGCTTTGAGTGCCAGCAGGCGGCCGGGGGCGTCCTGGGGAGAAGAGGCACAAGTGGCTGCTTGGGTGTCGGTTATCCCCAGTTTCCAGCGGCTATTAACCGGACGAATTGTGGGATATTCAACTGGTAAAACCGCTGCCGCTAGGACTCTGCTGGTGTCATTTGGCCCAATCGCTTATTTTTGAGGCCTGCCATTGGAAGGCGGGGGCGACCGCAGTGGGGTCGTCCAAACTGAAGGTGCGAGCGGCGCCTTGACAGCCAAAAACCGAAGGGAGTGCGGCACTCAACCACGATGAAAAAGATCCTTGCATTGTGTCTTTGCTCGGCGGTGGCCGGAGCCCTGGCTGTCGAGATCTGGAGAGCGTCGGGAAGCATCCGGCTGGCCTCGGCCCAGGTGCCCCGGCTCGAACCCTTGCCGGCCGCGGACCGGGGCGATCCGAAATCGCATCCCAGGATTGCGACGGGGCATGTTCCCGCGCCACCGGCCGGTGGCACGCTGGACACCAGCCTGACGCCGGAAGAAGTCGTCAATGTCACGGTCTATGAAAACGTCAATCGTAGTGTCGTCAACATCAATACCAAGACGGAACGCAGCAATGCCTTCTTGTTTTTCGACGTCGTGGTTCCGGCCGAAGGCGCCGGCTCGGGTTCCGTGCTCGACACGCGAGGCCACATCCTCACCAATTACCACGTCGTCGACGGCGCCCGTGAAATACAGGTCACGCTCTTCGACGGCAAGGACTACGAAGGGCGGCTGGTCGGCAAGGACGCATCGAACGACGTCGCCGTAATCAAAGTCGACGCGCCGGTCGAGTCGCTGCGACCAGTCGTGATTGGCGATTCGACGCACCTGCGCGTGGGCCAGCGCGTGTTCGCCATCGGCAATCCTTTTGGTTTGGAACGAACACTGACCACGGGGATCATTTCCAGCCTCAATCGTTCGTTGCCAGCGCGGAACAATCGCACGATCAAATCGATCATTCAGATCGATGCCGCGATCAACCCGGGCAATTCGGGCGGTCCGCTGTTGGACAGCCACGGCCGGCTGATCGGCATGAACACGGCCATCGCCAGCGCCACGGGCCAAAGCTCCGGCGTGGGGTTTGCCATTCCCGTGGCCGTGATCGCGCGCGTCGTGCCACAGTTGATCGAGCGCGGCCACGTGATCCGACCCGACGCGGGCATCACGCGCGTGCAGCAAACCGAACAAGGATTGCTGATCGCCACGATGACCACCGGCGGACCGGCCGAAAAAGCGGGGCTGCGCGGGTTTCGCATCGTCAAATCGCGCAACAAGAAAGGCCCGTTTTCCTACGACACCCAATCGATCGACCGCAATTCGGCTGACCTGATCGTGGCGGTCGATGGCGAGAAAATCGTCAACGCCAACGATTTTCTATCGCTGGTCGAAGCCAAGCAGCCCGGCCAGGAAATCGTCCTGACCGTGATCCGCGCCGGGCGCGAGATCAACGTGCCGCTCCGGCTGGCAGCCGGCGATTCTTGAGCAACACGGCTGCGCAGCCCGTGCGCTGACTTGTGCCCCGATCTCGTTTGTTGCTATCGGCCGAATGTCATTGCCCCAACGTGGCACGGGCCACGAGGAACACGATCAGGAAGACCAAGACCGTGACGAATAGCACGCCAAGGAATGAGAAGAACATTGCTGAGTAGGGCTAATCAGGAATGTGTTTTGGTCAGTTCCCGTTTCGACACCCGCGGCCGGAGCAACTGACCACGAAAAACAGACTGAATTATTATTCAAATAGTTAATATTCAGGCTGTCAACGGGTGGAGGAGAAAATTTGGTTGAGCAACCTCTGGCCCAAACATTGAGGCGAATCAGGCCGTTTTCTGCTCTTCCAATTGGTACTCGACGATCATCAATTCGCGGATTTTGAACTTCTGGATCTTGCCGGTCACGGTTTGGGGAAAGGCTTCGACGAATTTGACATAGCGCGGCACTTTATAGTGGGCCAGCTTGCCGCGGCAGAACGCGCGGATTTCGTCTTC
>JAYVCO010000015.1:0-7924 GCA_043749935.1 Planctomycetia bacterium | reverse complement strand
GAGACAAGTTTTGAATCACCAAATCGTGAGCGAAGGACTTCAGTCCGTAGCTCACGTTCTCCTCCAACCTACCGGCTTCAGCCGGTAGTAGTTCAGTTGGCCGCGATAGACGCGGGCACCTTATTGGCTTGTTTGACCGTCAAGACCGGGCATCCGGCGAGCCGCATCACGGCCTCGGCCACGCTGCCCATCAGGACGCGCTTCAACCCTGTGCGCCCGTGGGTTCCGATGACGATCAAATCGGCTCCGCGATCAGTAGCAACTGCGACAATGTTTTCGGCCGGTGAGCCCAACGTGAGCTCATGCTCGCAGCGGATGCTCTTGTCGGCGGGCACCACCGCCTCAAGCATGTGACGAAGCTCAGGATTGGGGTATTCCGACGTGGGCATTAGCATTTCGCCGGCCGCGTAGGGCGTGGGCAATTCCTGGACGTGCACGATCAGCAACAGAGCTCCCGAATCGCGCGCTAGCGACACGGCGTATTGAAACGCGGCATCACTCGCGTCAGAGAAATCAGTCGCAAACAGGATCTTCTTGTAGTTCATGGCTGCATCTCCCGTGGTAGTGTTAGGCCACTCGTCGCTTGCGTTAGCGGCTGCTCAGTTCGTGGCTCGAACCGCCAGTTCATGAACAGCAAAGCAAACCTGGTGCCAAGTGGTCCAATGGCGGTTCAGGCTCAAGGGTTCACTGTGACCCGAAAGCGGAGATCTGTTCGTTTTCGGCTTATGAAATCGCGACTTTCCGGGGTGGAATGTCTCGGGCGGGCAGGCGAAAATATGTGCGGTTTCGCACGGTAGTGCCCGACAGTGCACATGTGCGGCCGGGAATTGCACCGGTTCTGTTTTCGGGAAGCCGCAAGAATACGTGGGTTTTTGTCAAACTGACCGCCCGCAGCCCCTGGCACGGAGCTTGCAATAGCTGCGAACTCCGGCTTTTTTTAGAAAGTGCCTAGATGACCTACGACCCGCAGAAAATTGACTTGTTGTTGGTGGACGATGATTCGGATTTTCGTGAATCCGTGGCCCGTCGGTTCAACCGCCGCGGCTTTCAAGTTCAGGAAGCCACACATGGCGAGCAGGCTTTGCAATTGGCCAGCTTGCGTCAATTCGACGTTGTGATCTTGGACCTGGTGATGCCGGGCCTGTCGGGCATCCAGGTTCTCGAGCAGTTGAAACAATCGCATCCCGAGAGCGAAGTGATTCTGCTGACCGGCCAAGGCACGATCGAGACGGCCGTCCAAGCAATGAAGATGGGAGCCTACGATTTTCTGACCAAACCGTTCCCGCTGGCGGAACTCGAGGCCCTGATCGAAAAGGCCTATGAGCGCCGCCAACTACGCAAGGAGAATGTGCAACTCAAGGCTGTTTTGACTCGCTCGCAAGCCGAACCCGAGATCATTGGAAAATCTACGGCCATGCAGGGCGTGTTTCGCTTGATCGAACGGGCTGGTCCGACCGACAAGTCCATCTTGATTCAGGGCGAGAGCGGCACCGGTAAGGAGCTTGTGGCCAAGGCTCTGCAGCGAGCCAGCGGCCGGGCCGACAAGCCGATGGTCGTGATCAATTGCGCGGCGCTGCCCGAGTCACTGCTGGAGAGCGAGCTGTTCGGCCACGAAAAAGGGGCTTTTACGGGCGCGATTGCGATGAAGCAAGGGCTGTTCGAGGTTGCCGACGGCGGTACGTTGTTCATCGACGAAATCGGCGAGTTGGCTGGTTCGCTGCAAGCCAAGCTGTTGCGCGTCTTGGAAGATGGCTCGATGCGTCGCGTGGGATCGCTCAAGGAGCGGCGGGTCGACGTTCGCCTGCTGGCGGCCACGAATCGCGACATGGAGAAAGAAGTCGCTGAAGGTCGATTCCGCGAAGATCTGTATTACCGCATTAACGTCATGTCGTTGCAGTTGCCGCCGCTACGCGAGAGACACGGCGACATTCCGTTACTGGTCAAGCGCATTCTTGGCACCGACTGGACGATGGAACCAGCCGCCATGCAAGCGCTCGAGGCTTATCGCTGGCCCGGCAACGTCCGCCAATTGTTCAACGCGGTGGAACGGGCCCAGATCATGTCCGACGACCACTGCGTCCGACTGGAGGACCTGCCGCGGGAAATTAGCTCTGCCTGCGGTGCGAAACCCAGAGTCGAGCTGTCGGCGGCTGATGGCGACCACCTGGCCGATATCCAACGGGCTCATATTCTCGAAGTGCTCAAGCGTGAGCGAGGCAACAAAGCGCGTACGGCTCGGGCACTGGGCATCAATCGTCGCAGCCTCTATCGCTTATTGGATAAACACCACATCCAATTGCCCGAAGACGAGGCTATGCATTCTGGAAATTTGGCCCACGGTAATTAGGCGGGGACAACTAAGCAGAGTGCGGCCCTAAGAACGCGTGGGGCTTACCGTACGGTTCACGCGAGAGGGACTCGAAGAGTCATCTTCGATGCGGCCAAGCAGCCTCAGCAGGCCGTCGAGAATGGTCAGCGGATGCGGCGGGCAGCCAGGTATGTACAGATCGACCGGCACGACACTCTCCGCGCCGTTGTGAACCTGATCGTGATCGATATAAGGGCCGCCGGAGATCGCGCAAGCCCCGACGGCGATCACGATTTTTGGCGCGGGAGTGGCCTCATAGGTTTGTTCTAGCGCGAACTTCATGTTTTCCGTGACCGGACCGGTGATCAGTAGTCCATCGGCATGACGCGGCGAGGCGACGAACTGAATTCCGAAGCGGCCCAGATCGAACGCGATCGTGCTGAGCACATTGACATCGGCTTCGCAGCCGTTGCACCCGCCGGCGCTGACCTGGCGAAGCTTCAGCGAGCGCCCGAACAGTTGGCGCATTTTCTGATCGAGAGCCTGAGCCAACCCGAGCGCTCGGCCATCGGTAATCAACGCATCGCGCGAACGCGTGGCGAGACGATAGTCTTGGCTTTGCGTAATGGCGCCCGCCGGGCAGGCCACCACACAATCCGTGCAAAACAAACATCGGCCCATGTCAATTCGCAGCGACCGAAGATCGCCCAAAATGGCGTCGGTCGGGCACGCCTCGGCGCAAACCTGGCATCCGTCCGGGCACTTCGTCTGGTCCAAGATCGGCAACCCGCGAAATCGATCTGGCAGTTGCGGAAGCCCCTTGGGAAACGAAGTCGTGCGGTGCCCTTGCCGCATCCGCTCAGCGAGAATTTGTAGCATCGGGCAAGCTCCTAGAGGTCGTGTCCACAGTATGAGAGGTTGAAGCTCTTGTTGCACAGTGGAAAGTCGGAAATTTGTTGGTTGCGCAGAGACATTGCCAGGCCAATCCAGTTGTGGAACGAAGGATCGACGACCTTGTATTGCGAAAACGCGCCCGACGAGTCCGTGATCGCCACGTGACAGATTTCGCCGCGCCAACCCTCGACCAGCGAAACAGACAGCGAATTCCCGGTCAGTGGTCCGGACGGTGCTCGAACCGCGCCGGCCGGCAGTCCATCGAGCTGTTCGAGAATGAACTGCCCGGATCGCTGGATTTCCAGCCAACGGATATAGCTTCGGGCAAACACGTCGCCCGTGTGCCAGGTGCTCGGCGGAATCAAGGCAAAGCGGTAAATTCCGCTGGGGAAATCGCGGCGGACGTCGCGGTCGAGCCCCGAAGCGCGTGCCGCCGGGCCCACCAGGCCCAGGGCCTCGCTGACCTCGGCCGAGACGCGTCCCGTATCTTCGAAGCGTGCTTGCACGGAGCGCGAGTCCCATAGCAACTGAGCCGCCCCGTCCACGTCCCGCAAGGCTGGCTTCAGGCGGGCCACCATTTGCTCGACGCGCGACTTGTCGACGTCCCAAGCAACACCGCCGGGCCTCACCAGGTTGCGTCCAAAACGGCTGCCACAGATCATTGCCGTGGTGTTGAGAAAATCGCCACGCAGTCGGCCGCAATATGACGCAGTCGGCAAAAACCCGACGTCACCGGCCAGCGCGCCTAAATCGCCCGTGTGGTTGGCCAATCGCTCCAATTCCAAAGCCACGCCGCGCAAAACCTGAGCTCGCAGGGGCGTCTGACACTGACTCAAGGACTCGACCAATTGGCAATACGCCGTGGCATGTCCGACCGAAGTGTCGCCGGCCAGAGTCTCCATGTAGTGAATCGTGCGCTTGTTTGGCCCGCCGACGATCGCGCGTTCGACACCGCGGTGTTGGAATCCCAACGAAATTTCGAGGTGAAACACCAGCTCGCCGTGGCATTGAAAGCGAAAGTGCCCGGGCTCAATCACGCCCGCGTGGACCGGACCGACCGCAACCTCGTGGACCTCATGACCTTCGACGCGAAAGAAATCGGTGACGCTCGGCAAGATGGCCGCGCCGACAGTTCGGCCCCAAGCATCGTGACCTTGGCGATACGAGTGATGAAAGCGAATCGGCTTGAACCAGGGGTGGCCCTCGGGCACGAGACCCCACTGCTCGGCGATTTCCCGCTCAAACCAATGTGCCTGCGGACAATCCGGAGTCAGTGCCGGGTATCCAGATTGCACGTCCGTGGTCAGCAGCGAAACGGTGCTCGTCGAGGCCGACGTGAGCACCGCGTACAACCGTGTGGTTTGCGGGCTTTGCGGGTGTCCGAACAGCGCCGAGAGTCGTGCCCCTTGGGCCACCTCGTCGATAATTGAATTGCGAAACACGCCGATTTCCACCACGGGAATATCGGCCAACCGAATACAGGCGGCATGGGCGGCGTGCAGCAGTTGCGAGTTCGCGGTGATCATCATTTCCCCCCCAGTGCTGTTGCGACTTCGTGCAGCATAGCACTCATGGTCGGTGGTAAATACAGCCCAATGCCGAGCACCAGTAATCCCAATAATGTTGGCGGTAGAGTGGCCCAAAGGGCTTCGCCCGTTCCAGACTTGACCACGGCTCCGCGTGGGCGGCCCTGAGCCATGGGTAACACGATGTTAGCCATGCCAATGAAAATCAAGGCCAGCAAAGCCAGATAGAGCACCGCCACGATGGTGTGATCGGCATCGAGCGCGGCTTTGAGAATCGTGAACTCGCTCAAAAAAGTACCGAAAGGGGGCGAGCCGGTAATGGAAAGGAATCCGCCTAGCCAGAGGACGCCCGAAAGCGGCAGGAGTCGGCGCAGGCCGGAAATGTCCTTGACTGCTTTGGTTTCGTAGGCCGCCAAGATGTTTCCGGCCACGAGAAACAAGCAGGCCTTGGTGAGCGAATGGTTGATCGCGTGCAATCCGGCGCCGAAGGCCCCGGCTCCACCTAAGCCCACCCCCAGCGCCAAGATGCCCATGTGCTCGACGCTCGAGTAGGCCAGCATCCGCTTGAAATCGACCTGGCCAAGAATGAACACCGCGGCAATGGTCATCGAGAACAGTCCAAAGACGCGCAGCAACTGCTGGCTGAATTCTCCCGAGTCGGCGGCCACGCATACCTGGTGAGCGCGCAAGATGCCGAGAAACGCGCAATTCAGGAGTGCTCCCGATAACAGTGCGGAGACGACCGAGGGAGATTCGCTATGCGCATCGGGCAACCACGTGTGCATCGGAGCGAGGCCCATTTTCGTGCCGTAACCAACCAGAAAGAACAGGAACGATGCCTTGAGCCAAGGCGCGTGCAATTTGTTGGCGTTCTCGAGCAGATCGGTGACCAACAGTGCGGTCGTCGAATTGTTGTCGATGGCCGCGACGGCCAACAGGAAATTCCCCAATAGCGCGAGTGCGATGCCGACCGAGCAGATCAGTAGGTATTTCCAAGTCGCTTCGAGCGATCTGTGTTGGCGGTGAAAATATATCAACGGCGCGCTGGCCAGCGTCGTCGCTTCGACCCCGACCCACAACAGTCCGAAGTGCTGGCTTGAACACACCAGAGTCATCGAAGCCAGGAACAAAAGCAGGCAGCCGGTGAAGACCGCTTCAGGTTCGTTGTTGAAAAATAATTGCTCTTCATAATCGATGTGCGTATGCTCCTTCTCGCGCGCCAAGTAGCCCACGCTGTAGATGGAGCAGGCAAAGAACAGCACGCTGACGGTGGTCAAGAACAACAGACCCGTTGCATCGAGGGCAACCCAAGCGCCAGCGGGCGTCGGGAGGGGAGTGTCGCTGATGAAATTCTGGTGCCAACGAACCCAAGCAGCGACCGTCAGACCCAAATGCGCCGTCGCCGTGAGCAACAACAAGACGCGGCGCGAGCGATCATTGCGCCACCAAAATGCCGCCAGGCCGGCCACCAGAGGGACGAGAATCAGAGCGGAACCGATCATGGCCAGATTAATCCTTGAGCGAAGTCAGTTGATGGACATCGATGTGGTCGAATTCCCGATTGATGTGGAAGATCGCGATGCCCATCACGAACACGGCGACAAAAACATCCAGCAGGATTCCCATTTCCACCAGAAACTGCTGCTCCTGTGCCAGTGCCATTCCAAAGATGTAAATGCCGTTTTCCAAGACCAGGTAGCCAATCACCTGCATCAGCGCCGTCTTCCGGGTCACGATCAAGAACAGGCCGATCAAAATCGTCGAAAGTGCGAACGGCAGTACCAGGCTGGATATCTCGGGAGAATCCGGCCGGTGCGGAAAAATCAGCCGCGTCGAGATCCAAAACGAAAGGCTTACCACCATGACGCCAGCAACGAGGCTGGCCACGTAGCCCACCATGGGAATGACTTCATGTCGCACCTGCGCGGTGCGGAGCGTTCGCGACAGCAGCATGGGAAACACCCAGCCCTTGAGGACCAGAATGATTACCGCCAGGGTAACAACTCGGCCAAACTCGAACGATTCGCCGTGCGCCATCTCCAAGGGCAGCAAGCCTAGCAAAATCCCCTGCGCTGCGACGAATTGAATGCAGGACGAGAGCCGGCTGGAGCTTAGCAGCGCCAGGTTGGCAAGCATGACCAGCACGAGAGTTGTATTGACCAGTTGCATCGCTCTACAGCCCTCCAAATTCCAAAACCAATGCGAGGGCCGAAAGCGCCGTGGCTCCCAGCAACAATTGCGGCACGCGCGGCATTCGCAAGCGGGCCATGGTTGCTTCGATCAAGCCCACCAGAACGGCCAACGCAAACATGGCGGCCGTGGCAAGTCCAAAATCCACGACGGCCAAACCCGTCTTGGCCGGCAGTGTCACGTTGACAATCAAAGCTCCCAGCACCCAAAGCTTGACCGCCGCTCCGTACAAGATAAAGGCGAAGTCGGGGCCGCTGTGATCGAGCACCATGACTTCGTGAATCATCGTCAATTCAAGATGCGTGGTCGGATCGTCGACGGGAATGCGCGAGTTCTCCGCCAAGAAAACCACTAGCAGCACAACCGCCACGAGAGCCAGAATGAGTCCCGAGGACGTCCACTCGTCGCTCGCCAGCGCCATGTGAATACTCGTCAGGCTCAACGTACCCGTATCGCGGGCTATCGCGGCCAGGCCCAGCAGCAGAGCCGGTTCGGCCAAAGCGGAAAAAAACACTTCGCGATTCGCGCCCATGCCTTCGAAGGGCGAACCCGTGTCGAGCGCGGCCAGCGCCGTGCAAAGTCGTCCCAGACCGAGCAGGTAGGCGAGCAGAATCAGGTCGCCGTTGAACGAAATCAGCGATTCGCAATTGCCGAACGGCAGCAGGGTGGCAGCCACCAGGACGGCGGCCAGCGAGATGATGGGTCCGGCGCGGAACACCCAGGTGGTCGTCCGACTATAGACGGCGCCCTTGCGCACCAGCTTCAGTAAGTCGTAATAGAGTTGGAACAAGGGCTGCCCGGTGCGGCCGCCCACGATCGCCTTCGTACGATTGATGATTCCCAGCAGCAGCGGTGCGAAAAGAACGCAAAGCACCAACGGAGGAATTCCGGTCCGGTTGATCTCTAACATTTAATGTCCTTGCGATGGGTCTAAATCCCTCGCCTTCAGGCGAAACCTTTAGGTTCTTCGTTTTTCTAGAAATTGGGGTTGGAGAAGCATCGAACG
>JAYVCO010000014.1:0-3911 GCA_043749935.1 Planctomycetia bacterium | reverse complement strand
GCCAACTGCTCGCGCGTTGTCGTGCGCATGTCTTGAATCAAATAGGCTGCGTCCAGGCCGATCGAAGCGGCGAAGCCCGCAAAATCCGCCATCAGTGTGACGTTTGCCAGCGGCATCGTGTCCAGAATCACCAGGTCGTAGCGATCGCGCAGGACCCCAAAGCTGGAGACCATTCGAGCATTGCGGCTCATTTGCATCATGCGTGGCGTTTGGCCACGCCAGGGCATGATCGTGACGTTATCGCGCCTGGCAAGAACCAAGGCATCGTCCAGGGGGCGCTTGCCGTCCAGAACCTCGCACCAGCCCGATTCCACGGAAAGGCCACAACTACTGGCCAGGCCGGGGTTCTCAAAATCGGCGTCCACGACCACGCAACTCAGTCCTCGTTCCGCCATTCGCTTGGCGATGCCCAGGGCAACGGTCGTGCGTCCCGCGCCTCGCTGGCAACTGGCGATGGCGATGCATTTTTTTTCTTGCCCGATCTGCCGCAGCAGGTGCTCGGCGAAAGTCGTCCATTGGTCCGTTGCCCGAGCGAGCAGATGGACGCAAGACTCTGGCCAGGCGAGCTCTTCGACTTCAACCGACGCGTCGAGCGAATCGTGCCCGGCCGCGTGGGCCGCGAACGTCGAAAGCGGAGCCGAATCTCTTTTGAGCTCGGTTGCCATTGGCGGCCGAGTCAGGTTGACTGCGCCTGCCGGCTTTGCGGCGTCGACTAGCTTGGCGCTGGCGGCCCGCTGCAACGCATCAACGGGGCGCGCACTGGCCTCGACCGCGAAATGCGGAGCCGGCCGATGAACGTGGCCTTCGGCAAAGGCCTTGATGAATGCTCGGTCCAATGCGGTCATGGTGCTACCGGCGTGTTGATAATCGTTCCGACCGGCGCGGCCTCGCCCGGGTTCATCGTCGGCGCGCTTCCGCCCCAGCCACTGTCGGCGGAGCGCGCCGTATGGATCGGAGGCGCTGCAAGCTCCGATTCGCTGGGCATCTGCGAAGAGCCTTGATCGCGATAATCCAGAGGCGCGGCAGAGTTTTCGGTGGCACTGTCTCGAGCGGCACGGTCTTGGGGGACACCTTCTTGGGCGGGGCGGCCTTCGGACCTTGGGTTCGCGGAATCTAGGTCTGAGGGTCTTGGAAGCTCGATTCCAGACCAGGCCGAGTGCGCTCGTTCGCGCGGTGTCTCTTTGGAGCCGGTCTGGCTCGCGTTCGTCTCGCCCTGCCAGGCGGGCGCTTCGTCAGCGGGCAAGACCGGCGGCTTCTTTCCGGTCCAAATCAGCGTCAGCGCTAGCAGTGCACCCAATACAAGCGCGACCCAAAAAACCTGGTCGGCAATACGAGCCGGCCGAACCGCAATTTCTTGTTCGACCTCAGCCAGGTCGGGCAATTGCAGCAGGACCGGTGGCAATTCGTCGGCCGCGGCCCGGCTTGACGCGTCAACTCGCCAGGTTTCATGCTCGGGGCGCGAATGGCCGAGAGCGCTCATCGACCCCGGCTTAGGATCCACGGTCGGTTCGCGTTCGTGACTAAACACGGAAAGAGCAGTCATAAAACCCTTGCTATGGCCGAGCTGTCGTAATCCACTGTGCGCGCACGAGGCTACTGGATCTTCTATCGGTTCCGGTGGTAACGGTCTTCAGCTCTATCCCGGAGGCGGAGTTTATGAGCACGGGATTACACACTCAAAGCGATAGCCGGCGAAGGCTGCGTAGGTTAGAGGGACCGACATCGAAGTCACGGCTGGAGTGCCGTCGGCTTAGGTGGCCAATTGGATTGGCTCACGAAGGCTACTTGGAGGCTTCCTTTGGCCGCGCGAACCAGCTCCGCTTGGCGCGCATCGTGAATTGAAATAAATACTGGGCCAGGAATCGTTTAGTTGCCATCGGCCACGCTTCGGCGAGGCTGGAAAACCTTGCAGGGTAGGGGGGGCTATGCGATAGTTGTAAGGGAACTGGCGATGCAACTGAGACCGCATTGGGAGCCTTTCCGCCTTCCAGCCGGTCGGGGGGCCGTATTACGCCCGCCGTTCAAATTCACCGAAAACCTTTGGCGCACACGCTTTTAGGGCCCTCAACTTCCCATGGCAGTCTCAGTGCAACCTCAAATTCGCCCGCTTTTGGAAAAGCTGCTGGCAGAGCGGATCTTGGTGCTGGACGGCGCCATGGGCACGATGGTCCACGCGCTCGAATATAGCGAAGCGGATTTTCGCGGAAGCCAATTTGCCGACCACCCGCAGGACCTGAAAAACTTCATTGATATCCTGGCGATTACCCAGCCGGCGGCGATCGAAAAGATCCACCGCCAGTACCTGGAAGCCGGCGCCGACATCATTGAAACCAACACGTTTGGCGCGACTAGCGTGTCGATGGCCGATTTCAAGCTCTCGGATCGCGTTCGCGAGCTGAACCTGGCCGCCGCCGCCCTCGCCCGGCGAGCCGTCGACGCCATGAACGAGCTGACGCCCGACAAACCGCGTTTCGTCGCCGGATCGATCGGCCCGACCAACAAGCAACTGTCGATCGCCGGCAACGTCAACGACCCTGGCCACCGCACCGCCACGTTCGACCAAATGGTCGACACGTACTACGAGCAAGTCGAGGCCCTGGTCGAAGGGGGCGTCGATCTGCTGTTGTGCGAGACGGCCTTCGACACGCTGGTAATGAAGGCCTGCTTGTTCGCCATCGAGAAGTATTTCGTAGACAGCGGCGTTCGCATTCCGGTGATGGCTTCGTTCACCGTGTTCGAAGGGGGCCGGACTCTTTCGGCCCAAACGGTCGAAGCCTGCTGGAATTCCATTTCGCACGTCGATCTGCTCAGTGTGGGCATGAACTGCGCGCTGGGGCCCGACAAGCTGCGGCCGTACATCGAAGAACTGTCGCGGATCGCGCCGGTCTTCGTAAGCTGTTATCCCAACGCGGGCCTGCCGAACGCCTTTGGCGGCTTCGACGAAACGCCCGAGATGATGGCCAGCACGCTGGGCGAATTTGCCGCCAACGGTTGGCTGAACGTGGTAGGCGGTTGCTGCGGCACGACGCCGGCGCATATCCGCGCCATCGCCAACGCCGTGGCCGGCTTGACGCCGCGCCGGCGACCGCGCATCGAGCCTTTGACGCGATTAAGCGGCCTGGAACCGCTCACGCTGCGGCCCGATAGCAATTTCCTGCTGATCGGCGAACGGACCAATGTCTCGGGCTCGAAGAAATTCGCTCGGCTGATCTTGAACGAGAAGTACGAGGAGGCGATCGCGATCGCACGCGAGCAGGTGGAAGCCGGCGCCAATGTGATCGACGTCAACATGGACGAAGGCATGTTGGACGGCGAAGCGGCCATGACCACGTTTTTGAATCTGATCTCGGCCGAGCCCGAAATCTCCCGCGTGCCAATCATGGTCGATAGTTCCAAATGGTCGGTCATCGAAGCGGGCTTGAAGTGCGTGCAAGGCAAGGCGATCGTCAATTCAATTAGCTTGAAAGAAGGCGAAGAAGCTTTCTTGCACGCGGCCCGATTGGTGCGCCGCTACGGAGCGGCCGTGGTCGTGATGGCGTTCGACGAAACGGGGCAAGCCACCGAGGTCGAACACAAGGTATCGATCGCCGAGCGGGCCTATCGGCTGCTGACCGAGCAGGTCGGCATGCCGCCCGAAGATATCATTTTCGATCCCAATATCCTCACCGTCGCCACCGGAATGGAGGAGCACAATAACTACGCAGTCAACTTCTTCGAGGCGACGCGCGAGATCAAACGGCGCTGCCCCGGCGCGAAAGTCTCGGGCGGGGTGAGCAACGTCTCGTTTTCGTTCCGTGGAAATGACGTCGTCCGTGAAGCCATTCACTCCGTGTTTCTCTACCATGCGATCCGCGCGGGCCTCGATATGGGCATCGTCAACGCAGGCCAATTAGCGGTATACGAGGAAATTC
>JAYVCO010000013.1:0-4277 GCA_043749935.1 Planctomycetia bacterium | reverse complement strand
CGACTACTTGGAGCTGTTGCGGTCCAATTCGCATTTGAGCGAAGCCCTCAAGCAAAAGATGCAGTACGAGCAGGGGCAAACGCTACTCGACGTTGCCTCAAGGCAGGACGACCTGGATGCCCGCAAGGCGCGGCTTGCTCGCGCCGCCGAGTCGTTCGAAGGCTTCGTGAAATCGGCACCCGAGCATCAGCTTGCCGGTTCGGCCAAAAACCAGTTAGCCAATATTCTTGTCGAGCGTGGCCGGGCGGAGATCGCACTGGCGAAGGAATCTGACAAGAAAGACCAGCTACTGGCCGAGGGCCGAAAGCTTTTCGAGCAGGCCCGCGCACAGTTCGCGGCCGCCGAAACCGACCTCGACGCCCGGCTACAGAAAATCCCCAAGCTCGTCGCGCCCACCGAAACGGAACTGCAATCGCAAAAACGGCAGTTCGCGAGCGATCTGGCCCAAGTGCGCATGCTGCGTGCCAGCATTGATTATGAGTTGGCCCAGAGTTTCGCGGCCAAGAGTGGCGAGTGCAAGAAGCATTTGCAGGCCGCCGCCAAGGCCTACGACGCGCTCTATCAGACCTACCGCACTCGGACTGCCGGACAGTTGGCACGATTGTGGGAAGGGCGTTGTTATCAGGAAATGGGCGACGTCAAACAGGCGCTGGGTTGCTATCAGGAGCTGATGGATCTGCCCTGGAGCTCGGAAACGAAGTCGATCAAAACCAAAAGCACCCGCCAGGCCCTGGAGTGCTGGACGCAAGCGGACCAGAAGAAATTCCCGGAAGCGATCGAGCGCGGCGAGCGGTGGGAGAAAGAAGCCGGGCCGCAGCAGACCGATGCCGATGCTCTGGCGATCCGGTATCTCACGGCGCTGGCCTACCAGGGGCAGTCGAGCAGTTTGCCGGCCAAGGATCCGAACCGCAAGAAGCTCGCGGGCTTCGCCCGTCAGAGCGCCATGCCGGTGGCAAACCACCCGGGCGAGTTCCAGCGGCCCGCGAAAATGCTGCTGGTCGCCTTGGGCGCCAATAAGCCAGCCAAAGGCAAAGACTCGCCCGCGGAACCTGCCACCTTCGGCGATGCGGTAGAGCGTGGCAAGCAGGCTTTGGAACAAATGCAAGAGGCCACCGAGAGCCTGAAGGCGTTGCCGCCGAACTCGAAGAAGTCAGCGACGGAGCCATTGCAGCGGCAGGCCAACGACAACAAGAAGCTCGCTCTGCACTTGCTGGGGCGCGCCTTGAGTCTTGCCGACAGTAAAGTCAGCGTGGATGACCTGAATTCCGTCCGCTATTACCTGTGTTTTTTGGCCTGGGACTCGGGCCAATACTATGAAGCGGCCGTCTTGGGCGAGTTTCTCGCGACCCGCTATCCGGAGAGCGTGGCAGGCAAGCAAGGCGCTCAAATCGCCCTGGCCGCGTACGTGCGTCTAATGAACGATTCAAAGGAAACCGACAAAGCTTTTGAAGCCGCACAACTCGAGCGCATGGCCGAAACCATCTTCAATCGCTGGCCAAATCAGGAAGAAGCCGACCAAGCCGCTTTGACGCTGCTCGATTTTTACGCCTCGCAGCGCAACCTCGAAAAAGCACTGGCCGCGCTGGCCAAGGTCTCGGCCAATTCTCCGCGCCGGGCGCAGGCCGAGTTGCGCGCCGGCCAAACTTTATGGTCGGCCTACTTGCGTGCGTCACAAACGCCGGCGGCCGAGCGACCCGCGCAGGCGCAATTGGATCAGTGGAAAAAACAGGCCGAAGAAGTGTTGACCCAGGGCGTGGCCCGACTTGAAAAGGCCGGCGGCGAGCCGGATGCCAGCGTGGTCGCGGGCGTCTTCGCGCTGGCTCAAATCTGCGTCGAGACCGGTCAAACCTCGAAGGCCATTTCCTGGCTCGAACGCCCAAAAATTGGCCCCCTGCCGCTCGTTCAAGCGAACAATCCCATTGCGACCCGCGAGCCGTTTGCCACGGAAGTTTTCAAGCTGGCCCTGCGGGCCTATATCGGCGTCCAACCGCAGCAACTCAAAAAGGCCGAGGACATGATGGATGCCTTGGACAAGCGCGTGCAGAGCGCTGGCGACGCCAAGGCCGCCGAAAACTTGACGGCCATCTATATCAGCCTCGGTCGCGAGTTGCAGCAACAATTGGAAGAGCTGCGAAAATCCGGAAAAAAGAAAGAGCTCGAATCGATCTCCAAGGCGTTCGAGATCTTTCTCGATCGAGTGACCAAACGCGACACGGCCAACAGCGTTGCCGCGGTCAATTGGGTCGGCGCGACTTATTTCAGCCTCGGGAGCGGCTTCGAGGACGGAACCCCGTTGTCGACTCAGGCCAAGACTTATTTCGAGAAAGCCGCCGTGGCGTACGCGCAGATGCTGAAGCTCGCCCAAAATGATCCGAGCCAGGCCAACAATCTGATTCCTATTCGACTGCGGCAGGCCGATTGCTATCGCCGTAGCGGAGATTTCGAAGCGGCCGCCGAAACTCTGATCTCGGTTTTGAAAGAAAAGCCGAAGCTCCTGGCCGCCCAAGTACAAGCCGCCGAAGCCTATCAGGCTCGCGGCGCGGTCGATCCTGCTTCGTACGCCATCGCCATCAAGGGCGGCTCGCCGGGCAAGGACGGCAAGAATGTGGTTTGGGGTTGGGCGAAGATCTCGATCGTCACTCAGCATAATGCCGACCTGGGGCAAACATTTCATCAGGCGCGTCTGAAAATGGCCGAATCGCGTTTTCAGTATGCACTGACCGGAAAAGATAACGCCGCGCGTGCCAAAATCCTTGAGGCCGCCAAGCAGGATCTGTGGTACACGTACAAGCTTCAGCCCACGCTAGGCGGCGAGTCGACAATTGGCCAGTACGATCAGATGCTCAAACAAATCCAAAAGAGCCTGGGCAACAAAGAAGTCGGATTGGCCGAATTCAAAGAACGAGATGCCGCCAACGCGAGCACCTCAGCCAAATGAATAGGGTCATCGGGGAAAAAGTCGCATGAACAAAATCTTTAGTTTGGTCGGGGTGGCGGTGTGGGTTGCTCTGCTCGGCACGCAGCTCGTTGCCTCCGACAAGATCAAGGTGATCGATGGCAAACAATCGAGCGGCACTATCAAGGAAATTAGCCCCACCGAGTTGATGATTGAGCTAGGCGCAACCAAAAAGCGGTTCGCGGTGAATGAAGTCGAAACGGTCTCCTTCGATGCCGAGCCTAGCGACCTGACGCAGGCCCGCAACGCAGTTCGCGCCGGCCGATTCGAAGACGCACTGGCGCTGCTCGAAAAAATTGCCGTTGGTTCTCTCAACCGCGACGAAATCGTGCAGGATGTCGAGTTCTACAAAGCCTTGGCCTCGGCCCGGCTGGCGCTGGCCGGCAGCGGGTCGAAAGCCGATGCGGGCAAGAAGCTGCTGGCCTTCGAAAAAGCTCACAAAACCAGTTTTCACTATTTCGAGACTTGCGAGGCCTTGGGCGACCTGCTGGCGGCTCTGAATAAATTCGATCAGGCCGAATCGTTTTACGCAAAACTGGGCAGCGCGCCTTGGCCCGATTACAAAATGCGCGCAGGCGTGCTCGCGGGCCGAGCCCTGGTCGGCCAACAGGAATCTGCCCGAGCGCTAGCCAGGTTCGAGGAAGTATTGGCCACTGAAACTACGGGCAAGGAGGCCGATCGCCAGAAGCTGGCCGCCACGCTCGGCAAGGCCGCGGCCCTGGTGGGAGGCGGCAAGAGCGACGACGCCATCAAATCCGTCGAAGCGATCATCGCCAAGGCCGACCCCGAAAACGTCGAGCTTCACGCCCGCGCCTATAACATTCTGGGCAATGCCTATCGCGGGGCCGGCAAGAAGAAGGAAGCTCTGTTGGCGTTTTTACACGTCGACCTGCTGTATTCCAAATTTCCAGATCAACACGCCGAGGCCCTGGCCAATTTGACCACACTTTGGACGGAAGTGGATAAGGCCGATCGAGCGGCTCAAGCCCGCAGCGTGCTCAAAGAAAAGTATCCCGACAGTGTTTGGGCGGCTAAGTAGACCCGTCGCGCGGCTGGCACGCATGTTGAAATCAAATCGAAAAGAAGTGCTCGCGGGGCTGCGGCCCGCTCTTGGCTAAAGCAGTCCACAAGGGCTACACTGAAGACATCTCGCAACGATCTCATTCAGAGTGCAATTGCAAGTTCGGCGATGCGGGGATCATTGCCGGCGGCGGACATTCGGTCCCGAACAAGAACGAGGAACAGTCATGGCCCATTCTTCTCGGCTGCGGTGGCAAGTTTGGACCCTCATCTGGCTAGTAGTGCTGGCCGTGTGGGTCGT
>JAYVCO010000012.1:0-4698 GCA_043749935.1 Planctomycetia bacterium | reverse complement strand
TCGTAGGCCGTCCGAGATGTTTCCTTGGCTAAATTCGGATAAAGCTCGACGTTGGGTATCCGCAGTTCGGATTCGGATTCCCGTCGTGAACCATCCAACAGCATCGCGTGGTGATACCGCGCGAACTGTTCGGCAAAGCCAGGTGGAAAATACACGACCAACTCGTAATCCCCGCTTTGCATTTCCCGGCGTGCCTGCGCCGGACCGCGCCGCGGATTCTGGTCGACCGGGTCGCTCGATTCCAACGTCAAGTGCAACAGGGGGCTGGGATACAAGGTTTCTGAAAAACGGTCTTTCTCGATGAGTGGCGGCAGAGCGGCATTGGTCGGCGCGCCAAGTACGAGCACGCGCATTTCACGCTCGCGCACGAATTGCGTGAGTTGGCAAAAGGTCATTCCCATCAAAGGATAGAGCAAGATTGGCAGGACCGCGACCATGAACATCGTTCGCCGATCGCGCAATTGATCGCGAATTTCGCGCACGACAATCAGCTTGACGTTCGTCCAGTTCATACGATCCGCCTGCGAATGCCGGCGGCTCCGGGCCAGTGACCAACGTCAGAGCTTCCGCTGGAAAACCGCAGTGTTGAAAACAGTGAAGTGCAATCGTCCGGGCAATGCCACAAGATGGGACCGTCGCGGCAGCATGCTTGCCTGCTCATCTCACTATAATCTGAGGACGCACCAGTTGAGCTTTTTTTGGGCGCGTCAAATTGAGCGCATGGGTAAATTGGCAATTCGGCCAGGATTGTCGCGACGAATGATGGGGATTATCGGAGACGGGATGTAACGAATGTACGGAATAGATCGAAAAGCACGCGGCTTATCGCCTGGCAGCGTCCAGGAATTCCGCCGTCGTGACTTCACCCCGGTCGCGCTGCTGGTGCGGAATGTTCGCAACCGCTCGCCGAAAGGCCGCACGGCACTCCCGATCGTGCAGCTCGATGGCCAATAACCGGGTCTGATGAAGCCAGGCGAGATCGTCGTGCTCGAAGATTTCGAGCTCCGAGCGCTCGATATCCATTTTGAGCAAGTCGATGCGTGGGAAAGCGTATTCCCGAATGAGCGAACCAATCGAAACGCCGCGCACCTCGGCTGTCTCGCCTGGACGGCATGCGCGGACCTGAAATGACCACGCCTGGCCATCGCCGTACTTACCTCGCTCCACCACAAGCCCCACATCGCTCGACCAGATCCCCGCCTCGACGAATCGAACTCGCGATCCGAAGGCAGCCAGATTCTGGCGGCAGATGGCCATATTGCCCGCGTCCGGCTCGACCGCGATCAATTCCGCCCCGGGATACCGGTCTAAGAGAAATAGGCTGGCGGCCCCAATATTCGCGCCGCAATCGATGATGTAACGCACGTCCTTGCGCCCTAGCATGTGCGCGTACTGTCGGTACTGTAAGACCTGCACCAGGACGTTGGCGTCGCTCGTGCCAGGCCGATAATGAATGGGCACCGATACCCCGCGGGCCCGAACCGTTTGCACCGCTCCTTGTCTGATTGGCAATTGGCCCGATCGATTTTCATCTCGCCAAAGTGCCAAAGCGGATTCCAGCGGAAAGGCCGGGAGCAAACGCAAGAGTTTCTTCCAGCGCTTTACGGCGAGACGGACCCGTTTCACGTCGTCTTGTCCTTAAGTTGACGTATTGGGTCCCATGGTCCTGCGACGTGCCGCCCGGCGTTCAGCTAGCGCGATCGCTCCCAGGCCCGCGAGCGTGGTGAGTAGCACTGCCCCGCCCGCGTTTCGGCCGGCCACGATCGTAGATAGCATTCCAGCCAATAGCGCCAGAATGGCGATCGCCATCGCCCCCAGCATGCCCGGAAAGAATCGCTTGCCCGAGCCACGACCCGCCTGCCGCAATTCGTTGAAGGCGACGGCCAGCACGACCAGGAAACCGACGATAATGCCCTCATAGTCATCAGCCCCGACTTTGACCATTTTGGCGACCGAATCGATCACGACTCGCAAAAACAGCACACCCAGCATGGTACCCGAGATCAGCCCGGCGCCGCCTTGCAAACTGCATCCACCGACGACCGCTGCCGCGATGGCATTGAGCTCATAGCCGCGTCCTTGCACCTGAGGGTTGGCGGTGCCGACTTCGGCCATGTAGAGAATGCCCGCAATCGAGGCGGTCATAGCACCCAGGCAATAGGCCAGCCACTTGAGGTGATCGGTGCGAATCCCGCTCAACCGGGCCGCCGCTTCGTTGCCGCCCATTGCGTACAAGTGTCTGCCAACTACCGTGCGACTCATCAAGATCCACGCCAGAAAACTCAACGCCAGAAAGATGCACAGCGGAACCCACCACGTCGTGCCCAGCTTGCTGAAGGTCTCGTCGTTGATATAAATCTGCGTCGTTTTTCCTGTCTTTGTCAGGCCGGCGGTAACCTCCTGAACGAAAACACGGGCCAGGCTGCGTAGGCCGACGAGCGACGCCAGCGTGGCCACGAACGGGGGCAGCCCGACGACGGTGATCAACCAGGCGTGCAGCGTGCCGATCATCAGGCCCGTCAACAGCGTGCCGGCGATCGCGATGGCAAAGATGCCGCCACCGAGATCCTGCGTGAGCGGATTACCGGCTTCATCGACCGGAGCTAGCGCCAGCATGATCGAAGCACAAACCGCTCCGCTGAAAGCGATCACCGAGCCGCTCGAAAGATCGATGCCGCCGGAGATGATGACGATCGCTGCCCCCAACGCGAAGGTGCCGAGCAGGGCTGTTTGACGTAAAATCTCTTGCGCGTTTTGCGCCGTCTTTTCGCGATACGCGTCGCTGAAAATCGTGGTCACGCTGACCACGACCAGGATTGCGACCAGCAGGCCGAGCTCATTCGAGTGTTGGCCGGCCCATCGTCGCACCAGGTTGCTCGAGTCATTGCCAGGCAAAGGCATCATGATCCGGTGAGGTTATGTTCGGATAACCATTTTTTGAAGTCGCCGAGCGAGATAAACTCGGTCGAAGGTGCGAACATGCCTGGTTTGAGCGGCGTGCCCGCGTCGGGATGCACGACGCGCAGGCCGGTGACCAGAAGATCACCGTCGGGATCTGTAAAGCCGTGCTTCTCGGGGTCATAGCCGGGCAGCATCTCGTGAATGGTCGCGTGATCTTGTTCCACGAGCGCCTTCATCAGCCGCGTGCCGCGATAACCCATGTCATAGGGGTTTTGCACGACCATGGCGTCGATATTGCCATCGGTCATGTGGCCGATAGCTTTCGGCGCGGCATCGAAGACGACTACAGTGGTCTTTTCGCGAATGCCTCGCTGCTTGACGACCTCGGCGATAGCGTGTGCGTTGTAGGCCCAAATGCCAACCAGGACGTCGAGGTTTGGGTTACGATCCAGGGCGTCCTTGACGTTTTTGAGCGCGGTGCTCAAATCCATGTCGTCTCCCAGATTCTCCGCTTGAGCGAACTTATCGCCAGCGCCTTCGGCAAAGCCGCCGATGCGCTCGATCGCGTTGGCGGCACCCTTGAGTCCGACGAACGTGGCGTATTTTCCGCCTTGCGGCCGAATGCCCGCGGCGGCCTTGCCCAATTCTTGACCGCCGAGCACGTTATTGGTGCCTAGATAGGCGAAGCGCGCAGCGCGATTGGTTTTGCGATCGACATCCGAATCGATCGCGATCACCTGGATGCCGGCCTTTTCGCATTCCTCCATGGCTTTAGCGATGGCAGTATTTTTCGAGTCGGTCACTGAAACCGCAATGGCCGCGATATCGGCTTGATTGGCATATTGGCGCAGCTTGTCAACTTGTCCTTTAGGCGTGCCATCGTTGACGTCCATGACGGTCAACAGACCGGAATCGGCCAATTTGAAATCCTTCTCGGCATCTTGCATCCCTGCGCGCATGGCATCCCAGAACGGATCGGCGCCATTGGTCAACAAGATGATGCGCTTCGTGCCGCTGGCCGACCCATTGCCGGTTGCCTGGCCGGTGCTTGTGCCACTCGATCCGCAGCCGGCGAGCGTCAAAGCGGCCAAACCGAGCGCGGCCCACGAGATAGGGACGATTTTGAGCCGCATGGAATGAGCCTTCTTCGATTGCGCAAGACAGGCAACGCGTTCCGGCTGCGTCCGCAGCCCACGTCGCCACGGATACTACTTCGAGTCGGTCGTGTTCGCCGGGGCCTGGGCCGGGGCATCGGGTTTCTTGACGCTGCCCGACGGCTGATTGCAGCCTACCAGTGTTCCCACAGTCACAGCGGCTAGCAGGGCCCACAACGCACTTGTCTTCCGAATCATCGATAGCTCCCTTGAGGATACGTTTCCGGCTGAGCGAAAACACAAATTCTAAAACGGCTTTCGAGTGGTCGCAAGGGCCGAGTGACCAAAGCGTCGACCCATACGGCGCGGCTAATTCCCGCAAAAAGCAGCGGGAGTACCCGGACGTCCATCAGGGAGCAGAGAGAAAGAGCCCATGGCATGCTCCAGAGGTCAGAATGATTCAGAACCTGGCGGCGGGGGGCAAAGGAGGGGCAGGCCGGCGTCAGCTATCAGAGCGAGCATCGCGCCGTGGGCTCCCGCTCGATCAACAAAAATCTCGCACCGATATGGCGATAGATCCATGCCATACGGCAAATCGCCAAACTAAATCGAGTTTTCCCTGCAATTCTTTGCTGTTGACGCTCAACTGGATCAGTCCAAACAACCGATGCAATCATTAGAGCCGTTGACCGGGCTCTGCTTG
>JAYVCO010000011.1:0-3205 GCA_043749935.1 Planctomycetia bacterium | reverse complement strand
GTTCCGCCGGAAGACTCTCCAGATCAATCACGTCCCCGCGCGCAAAAACGACCGACCGCTCCAGCAGGTTCTGTAGTTGGCGGATATTGCCGGGCCACTCGTAGGCCCGCAATGCTCGCAGGGCCTCGTGGGAAAGCCGCTTGAGGGGATAACCGTGCTCGGCGGCCATCTTCCGCAGAAAATGGTCGGCCAGCCCCTCGATATCCTCCATCCGCTCGCGGAGTGGGCAGGTCTCCAGGGCGACGACGTTCAACCGATAGAACAAATCCAGACGAAAACGCCCGGCCCGCACGTCTTCGGATAGGTCGCGGTTGGTCGCGGCGACGATCCGCACATCGACCGGGATCGCTCGTTCTGAACCTAGCGGCGTCACCTCGCGTTCTTGGATCGTCCGCAGCAGCTTCGCTTGCAGATCGAGGCTGAGTTCCCCGATTTCGTCGAGCAGGATGGTTCCCCCGTCCGCCGCCCGAAAGCAACCGATGCGTGGATAATCGGCCCCGGTAAACGCCCCTTTCACGTGGCCGAACAGATGGCTGGCGAACAGATCGCCGGTCAGAGAAGTGCAATCGACCGGGATGAAGGGCTGCGCGGATCGCGGACTGTGCCCATGAATTGCACGTGCGACCAACTCTTTGCCCGTGCCGCTTGGCCCAGAGATGAGCACACTCGAGGGAAATCGAGCAACTTGGAGAATGCTCTCTCGCAACGAGCTGGCCCAGGCGGACTCACCAACAATTTGAGTCGTGTTCATTGGCGTCTTCCGCAACGCTCCCGCATCCAGCGAAAGACCCTTCCCGCCGCCGAGGAAAGAAGGTCACTGACAGGCATGTCGAGCGAGTGAAGTTTTCACGCCGAGATTGTCCAACGAAATCCCAGCCTGAACATGCCCCACTGTATTGCGGCAACCCGCCTGCGTCCAGTATTTCTTGAGAAATTGTAGAGATATTTGTTATTTTTGGCATGGGTCGAACGGACGCCAACGCAAACGGGCCAAGAATTCCCGTCGTTCGAGGGTGCCTCCATTTTCAACATAGTTCCGCGTAGTTCACAGCGGATTGAAGCGTATCCCCACAGTGGCAGGTTGGAAACCTGTCCACACCAGTGGAACGGAAAGTGATGTTTCAGCCCGGTGGACGAAAGCAACCCTAGTCGAGCGGATCAGTCGCGAGATTCGACGGGGCGATTTAGTGTTGGCACAGGACGCGGCCCGCAGATCACGCCGCCCGCCAAAAAGCCGGAAGCGGCCTAGCGTGGCGTGGCGGTCTACGGCGTAGCCGAGGCTTTCTCGTCGTAGACGAATTCCAAGTAATCGTAGTTCATGTGCGGCTCGCTGCCGATTTTGAATTGCATCACCTGTAAGCCCGCGTCCAGCTTGACGGTGCAGACGTTTTCGTGCAGCTTCCAGATGTGGTAGTTGCCCGATCCATCCGCTTTGACATCCGCTTTTTTGTCGTCGTTGAAGCTGAGCGAGAAGGTCATCTTCTTGGTCTCGTTGGCGGCGGTCGTGTTGACGCGGTAGACGCCGGCCTTCTTCACGTCCACGGTACACTTGACCCAATCGCCCGGGCGCGTGTAGCCGATGTAATAGGAATTCGCGTCGCCCTCGCTCGGATAGCGTTTGCCGTCGACGAATTTGTCCTGCTCGTTGGGCGCGCCGTTGGTCACGCAAATCTGCGGCTTCGCGCCGAGGCGATAATCCTTGCCGCTGCTGTCTCCCTCGTGGTGCTCCGTTTTGAAGCCGATGTTCAAGCCCCCTTCGTCGAAGTTCTCAAGTTCCACGCGGCCGGGGATTTCCTGCGCGGTCCCCTTATAGGGCGTGCCCTTGTAGCCGGCGGGAATGGTGCCCGCCGGAGTCGGCGTCGGCTCGGCGGCGGTGACGGCGAGCGCCATGCTCAGCGTGAACGTCGTACCCAACAAAGCAAGCAACCCATTCGACATGCGCATCGTTTTTCTCCTGGGCAAAATGGTGGGCAAGGATATGCAGAAGGTGGGGAGAGGCCGACGCCTGCGCGGCGCGGCGAGTCGTTCCGTACCGCGACACCCCTGGGGGCCTGTCGGGACGGTCGGCGGGGAGGGTGTCGCCTGTCGCCCTTGAATATACACTGGGCAAACCCAATAGCAATCACCGGAGAAGGCTGGGGAGGGCCTTTATGGTTTCACAATGACGGGTGGGGCCAGCCCGCCCCGACGGGCGCACAACCACCAAAAACGCCGAGAAAATAAGGGTCTTCGCGCGGCCATTTGTGAAGCGTGCCTCGCCGCCGTGAGTCGCCGCCCGTCGCGCTGTTCTCACCCAAAACGCGCGCTGCTCCCGGACTCTCTCGAAGCGCGGTACGGCGCGCAGTCGATTTTCACAGGGGTGAAAGCGCTGGAGCGAGACGAATCGTCGGCGCTGAAAGGATCAACCGTTCACCCTGCGTCGGCGGCCGGCGAACCAGACTCCGATTGCACCGAGGACGAACAGCGTGATGGTGCTTGGCTCCGGCACGGCCTGATTGAAGTCGACGTTGTTGATGCCGAGGTTGAAATTGTTGCCGTATTGGATCCGCAGGGTGCCGCTGCTCGTGATCGCGGGAGCGAAGTGATTATGGGTCGAGGAACTGATCGACTGGAGGCCGCCAAAATCGGTCAGCAAACCATAGGCGGCGTCGTAAATCCGAATGGGCTGGTTGTTTTGGACGGTGGAATTGAACCCCACCAAATCGAAGCTGTTCAAAGTCACCGAGTAGCCGGCAGCGGGGATCAGATCAATTTCGGCGACCGTGGTGCCAGATTGCGTGGAGTAGACCGCGTAAGGGAGATCACCCGAGGAGTCGTAAAACGTCAGATTGGGATTCAAGGGATGGCTGCCCGAATTGCCGAGCGCGTTCCAGATCTGATAATCGGCCGTGATGTTCGGAGTGAAGCCGGTTCCCTGCAGATAATTGTAGGTCTTCGTGTCGGATAACACGGCAGTGGTGGCAGTGACGTTGTCACCATAATCGAGCGGAATCAGCGATCCATTCACGCTCACCGTGGGGTTCGTCGTAAAGATGAGCGTCGTCGCCCGGGCCGGCGCGATGCACCAGCACAACGAAATCGCGACGATCAGCGCGGGCATCAAGCACGAAACCATTGGGCTACGACGACTGTGCGCAAAGTAGATCGCAAGGGAACTACGGCGGGTGTGATCGTGTTGGTCCATGAGCAGGGTCTCCTCAAAGCG
>JAYVCO010000010.1:0-4630 GCA_043749935.1 Planctomycetia bacterium | reverse complement strand
GCCGGCGCAACCGTTCATCCATCCCAGGCTGCAAGGCCCGAAACTTGCGTCGAATACTCCCGATGATCTGCGCGGCCGGCATCCGCACTTCATCGCAGTTCGCACCATTTGAGCCAAGTTCAATTGTTCAAGTTATTTTTTCGCGGACTCTTAGCTACTCGGCGACGTTCCTCTTCCACATGATTCCCGCGATCACCGAGACGACGACCCGCTTGCCCCCGGGGGCCCCACTGGCGGCCAGCGCCGACGCCGCTGCCCTGCAAGCGGCAAGCGCGGTGCTGTTCATCGCGTTCCTGATCGGCGCCACGCTGCAAGTGATCCGATTGCGCGCCAAGGGCTCGTGAGGAGCGCGAAGAAACGGACGTTTGTCGACTCACTGAAGGAAACGCTCATGGCCAACAACGCATGTTGCTCTGTCCGTGTCGCGTCAGTCCCTTGCAGGTTCTCGCGCTTCTCGGATTTCGATGTGAGCCAGCTCGATCGTGGGGGCACCGCGGGCGACGAGGTCGAATCCGACTCCGGTATAGTGACCGGGCGTGATGGATTTGTCGTCCACGCTGGGCAGCGTGATGATCTTCTCGAACCGCTGCCACTGCGGCCTCAGTTCACACTTGGCCGCATGCCTGGCCGGGCCTTGGGCAACACCGACCTGGTTCCATTGGCCGGACGACTCGAAGAGCTCGTATCCTTTGCCTTTGATGCCCTTGATCCCGTCGGTGTTGGCATCGTAGCTGTGCCAAAGGATCGGCACGATTTCGACTTTGCCGCTTGGCTCGAGTGAGGTACTGGTGTTGCGACCATAAAAGCTCATCCGCACATTCTTGCCCGCGAACTTCCGGACGTCGGCGATCTCGAACGATTCGAGAAACGTGAAGCGGAACGCCGGCGCGTGGTGCGTTTCACCGGGCCATTTGTCAGATTGCGGCTTGCTCCAGGCAACGCGAAACGCCCAAGGGCCGATTTCACCCCGCTGCTGGTCCGCGGGCGACACCTCGAAACGATCGTAAGTCGCGATCGCACCCACGCCGGGCCCGCCGTACCAATGCGTCGGCAAACTATTGGGGGGCGTGCCGACCGATTCAGTGGTGACGCCCCCCTTGGAATCCTTCCATTCGTGAAAATCCCCGTTGCCCAAAGCGTTGTCACCCGCGATCGATCGCTCCGCCGATGCCTGCGAGCGGGCAGGCCTGGCATCCATCCCAATCATTGCGCAAAGCATGACCGCCACGACTCGGACCGGAAAGGCGAATGGATGATCCATGATGAAAGAGGCGCTCAGCGGCTTCGCGCGAGTCCCATGACGGCCCAGGCGCTGCCGGCGCCCGTGATGGGGATCAGGCTTGTTGCGCCTTTGTCTCCCGGCTTGATCGGGCGCGAGGTCATTGGCCAGGAGCCGTCTTCGCGTTGGGTCTTGATCAAGAAGGCGTGTGCGCGGCTGATGGCGGGGTTGTCGGAGTGGATGCCCGCGTGGGCCAGTGCATAGAGCGCCTGGCCGGTGGCCCAGGCGTCGCTCGGCATGTCTGGCGTTTGGCTCCAGCCGCCGTCGGGGTTTTGCCGCGTCTGGATCCGCTTTGCCAAGGGTTCCCATTCCTCCGACGGGCGGCCGAGTCGCTGCCAAAGCACCAAACGCAACGCGACCGACTGCGGGTCGTCGTCGGTCTTCGTGTCGACCAGCCACTGCACGCCCTTGTCGCGGGCCGCCTTGGCCGATTCGTCGCCCGCCGCGGCTGCCGGCAATAATGCCAAGGTGGACGAGGCCGTCGTGCGCTCATCGGAGTTGCCGAAGATCGGGTGCCGAGTCTCGGGCCACGAAGCCCACGAACCGTTTTCGATCTGATCCCCCTTGACCGTCGTCAACAGAAGTTTCAAGCCTGCCTGCGAGACAGGGTCTGGCTCCGGATCGGCGGCGAGCGCCAGCGCCAGGGAAACGGCTTTCTCGTTGAGCGCCTTGGGCACACCTTCCGGCCTGGGCACACCGGTCTTCCCTTCGCCCGATTCGGCTACCCATTTGGTCAACTCCGCCAACACCGGCTCGTCCACCGCATGCCCGCGCTGCTTTGCTTCCCGCATCGCCCAGACCACGAGGCTCGCATGATGACAAGAGACGCACTTGTGCTCGTCCCGCCAGGCAATCGCATCCTTGACCAGAAACCCAAGTCCCCGCTCGATCGCCCCATTGACGCCCGCCGGCCCCGCGGAGGGCGGTGCTGATGGCGGCACAGAGGCTTCGTCGGCCAGTGCAATACCCGACAACGCGAAAAAACCCAGAGCCGCAATGAGGTATCGCATATCAAAAACTCCAGACGCGCCAAGCCTGAAAACGGAAACGCCACGGTTGGGATCAAACGGACGGGTTTAGTATACCGTAGGCGTCCGTGCGGTGCGAATGCGGTGATTGGTCCTCGTGTGACAGACGGAGACAGGACTTCTCGGCAACTAAGTGAGGCTTGCCTGAAGCTTTTCCCGCCAATCATTTTCCAACATCAACTCAAAAACGAATATGCTGCTGCTAAGTTTCCAGCTTTAACTCTCCGACGGATTGCGCGCTTTGTGAATACTGCTTGAAAAGATCAAACATCTTCATCTTGTATGCGGTGTCGTCGTTCCCCTCCCCTACCTAAAAAACAAGCACATCGACACCGTGCATGCCACGAGCAATGCGGCCCAGAGCTTGTCGTTTTGCCACCAGGGGCGCGGGGCGCCTTCGATGATGTTTCGCTGACGCTTGAAGCGGAACCAGGTGAATTGCTCGCGATCGTTGTCGCGTTCGTGTTGGGTCGCGAAGCTCACGATCAATACCACGGCATAGCAGGAAATTGTGGCCAGGGCGGCGCGGTGGAAGGCTTGCAGGTCGTGGTCGAATGCATAGAAGGCCCCCTGGTCGAAGCCGATCGAGACCAGCGGGCCGGCCAGAATGCAGGCCAGTGATGCGCTGCGGGTCACGAACGGTTGCAAGATGCCCGCCACATAGGCCACGATCACGCCGGGCACCAAGTACGCATTGTAGTCGGCCATCGTGTTGAAGATGCCCCCTTTAGTCTTGCCAAAATAGAGCGACAGCCAGATGGCCACGGTGACCATCAGCATCATCGCCCCGCGACCGACCCAGACCAGTCGCATTTCCGAAGCGCTCGGGCGGATGTATTTCTTGTAGATGTCGAACGTGAACAATGTGGCTGTGGAGTTCATCATCGAATCGATCGTCGAGAGAATGCCCGCCACGAGCCCGGCCATCACCACGCCTACCAGGCCATAGCCGGCCGGCAGCAGCTCGCGCGTCAGTCCCGCAAACGCCGTATCGCTTTCGGTGGCCGGGTCGATGGCCAGGATATAGCCCGCCGCCATGCCCGGCACGATGCACAGAAACGGAATCAGCAGTTTGAAGAAACCGGCCACGATCGTGCCCATGCGAGCATCCCAGTCGCTGCGCGCGCCCAGGGTTCGCTGGGCAATGAACTGGTTGGTGCCCCAATAATAAAGGTGCAACACCATCAGCCCGCTGAGCACGCCGCTCCAAGGAAGCTGGGGATGGCTGGCCTCGAAGAAGACGTGGAACTTCTCGGGCTGTTTTTCGAGCAGGCCCGAGATGCCGCCGACGTTGGGATGCCAGATCGCCAGCACGGCGAGCATTCCGCTGCCGACGAGCAAGAGAACACTTTGGACGACGTCGTTGAAGATGTCGGCCTTGAGCCCGCCGAAGAAAGTGTACATGGCGGCGATGGCGGCCAGCAGGCAAACGGCCACTTCATAGCTGATGCCGTAATCCGAATCGGCGGTCAGCGTGGCGATCGTCAGTGCGCCCAGGATCATCGTGCCGACCATCTGGATCAGCAGGAACGCCATGTTGGTAATCGAATAAACCAACTGGCTGCGCTCATCGAACCGGCGGCCGAGATATTGGGAGAGCGTGTAGAGCCCCATGCGACGGTAGAACGGCAGAAAAAAGTAGCAGAGCATCAGCAGGCCAAAGATGGCACCGAACTCGAAATTGGCCTGGGCGAAACCCTCCTTGAGCCCGGCGCCCATCATGCCCACCATGTGGTGCGAGCTGATATTGGTGCCGAAGATCGAGCCCGCGACGGCCCACCAGGCGATGGTCTTGCCCGCCAGATAATAGTCGGTGGTGTTGTCTTCCTTGCGTCCGATCCCCATGCCAAACGCCGTGACGCCCACCACGCTGACGACCAGGATCAACACATCGAGCCATTGCAGCGGGACGCTCGCCGATTGGGCAAAGAGAGTCGGGACGCCAAAGAACATGAGATTCTCCGCCAGAAGGGACTGATAGAAAGCTAAGAAGAATCTAGCGAGCCAGCAGGCCGGGCGAAAGAGGGCGCGGGGGAGCGAGAACAGAGTCGTCGGAGCTGTTCTTAGGGACGACTCAAAAATAATTTCGACATTTTGACTTCCCTCACCCTGCCTCTCCCGCAGGGAGAGGTGTTTGCGGGCGAAGTTATTTTTGAGTCATTCCGAGGGAGCGAGAGCTAGGCCGTTGACGTTCCGGTGAGATAGGCGCGCCAGGGGGTCCAGTAGTATTTTTCCCAACCTTGACTGACCCCGGCGAAGTCTTCGTCGGGGATATTGATGTGCGCCAATTCGATGCGCGCTCCGGCTGGCTCGCTCCAAAAGG
>JAYVCO010000009.1:0-6427 GCA_043749935.1 Planctomycetia bacterium | reverse complement strand
TCGCGTGGGTTTTTGACGTTGCCGCCCGACAATATATTGGTCGTCAATCCGACCCCAATAGCGCACCACGCGTTTTTCATCGAGCACGAAGACTTCCGGCGTGCGTGCCGCGCCTAGTCGATCGGCCACAACATTGCCGAGATCCTTGAGCAGGGGAAATGTGATTTCGTGCGTTTTCGCAAACTGGGCCAATTCCGAAAGCGAATCTTGCTGGTTCGAGTCGATGGCGAGAAATGTCACGTGCTCATCGGCGAACCGTTTGGCTAAGTGCACCAGTCGCGGGGCATATTGCCCGGCCAACGGGCACTCCGTTCCCAAAAATGCCAGCACGATGGCGCGCGAGCTTTTGAAATGGTCGAGTGAGTAGCTCTTGCCGCGGAAATCACGCAGCTCAAAGGCTTGGACCTGCTGGCCCAATGGCGCCTTTTGAGTCTCTTCCGCCAATGCCGGCCGATCGGTCGACAGTAGCCGCAGACTGACTGTTAGGACGGCCAGCAAGGAGCATTTTCTCATCACTTAATTTCTCCAAAAACGCAGTCGCAACTGTCGGGGCAGGCGCCCCGCTACCGATCAGTACCAATCCTGTCCGCTGTGAGATTCACTGGATGCAGATTTTTTCCACATTGGGGGATTCGCCGGGACGAATGGGAGCGATTTGCGTCGTCCGCCGATTCTGCCTAAGTTGTACACTAAACACACCTTCCAAAGGGTGCAACATCAATGCCAACCGTCGAGCGTCAGACGAACATGAACCGATCGATAATTTACCGAAAACTCGCAGTATTTCTGGCCGCGGTCCTCATACTGGGCGTCGTCGCGCAAATGGCTTGGGCCGGACGAGCCGACAAGCGACTGGATATCTATTGGATCGACGTCGAAGGCGGAGCCGCCACGTTGATCGTCACTCCGCTGGGCGAATCCGTTTTGATCGACACTGGCAACCCAGGGCATCGCGATCCGGATCGAATTGTGCAGACGGCTGCCCGCGAGGCGGGTCTGCGGCAGTTGGATCACGTGATCATCACCCATTATCACGCTGACCATTTTGGCGGCGCGGCGACACTCTCGGCTACGCTCCCGATCAAGCATCTGCACGACAATGGACTGTTCGAGGGTCTGGTCGATCGGCCAGACAAGGCCTATCTGGAGTTCAAAGCGGAGCAGCGTTCGGTCATTTCGCCCGGCGATTCGATTTCGCTTGGCCAGGTGGATGATAGGGAAACGGCTCACGTGAGCATTCGGTGCATTGGCACGCGACAACAATATATCGCGCCGCCGGCCGACGCCTCGCTGACGCCCGGTTGTGCCGAGTTCAAACCGAAGCCGGTCGATACGACCGACAATGCCAACAGCGTGGTCACGCTCCTCTCCTTCGGTCCGTTTCGTTTCTTCGATGCTGGCGACTTGACTTGGAATTTGGAGAAGGAGCTGGTTTGTCCGGCCAACCGTGTGGGCAAAGTGGACGTCTATCAAACCAGCCACCATGGCATGGACGTCAGCAACAGCCCGCTGATCATCGGCGCCTTGGCGCCAACTGTGGCCGTCATGAACAACGGCACGACCAAGGGATGCGATCCCCTGATGTTTGCAACCCTGAAGGAAACGCCTTCGGTCCAGGCGATTTACCAGGTGCATCGCAACCTGCGGAACGATGGCTCGCCCAACGCGCCCGACGAGTATATCGCCAACGCCGGCAAGGATTGCAAAGCCAACTTCATCAAGCTCTCGGTCGATCCAACGGGCGCGAGCTACACGTTTTCAGTTCCCTCCACCGGACACTCGCGCACGTACCGCACGCGATAAACAAGCGACACCCTCGCCTCCGCGACCCGTTTGCAAGCCCCGACCCGCTGAAATGCACCTCGGTTCTTGCGTCTGGTCCGATTTGTCGCGGAATTGCGGGCGGGACGCCCCGGACGTATAAAAGAAAGTAAATTTGTTATGGTCTCGTCGGGTCACGCGGTTGTGGTCCGGCCTGAAATTGCGGAAGGTAAAACCATCACAATGACTCGTCGCTATCGACTTTTTCTCGCGATCGGCTGCTGGCCTCTGCTGTTGGCCCTGTTTTCGGTGCCCATCGCTGATGCGGCCGAGCCGGCGGTCGATTTTGCCCGCGAAGTCCGCCCGATCTTGGCGGCCAACTGTTTTGCTTGCCACGGCCCCGATGCGGCCGAGCGAAAGGCCGATCTGCGGCTGGATACCAAGGAGGGTGCGTTTGCCGATTTGGGAGGGCATCTTGCAATTGCGCCTGGCAAGCCGAGCGACAGCGAACTGTTGAGTCGCGTTAGCAACAGCGACCCCGAACAGGTCATGCCGCCGCCAGCCTCGGGCAAGAAACTTACTGCCGTACAAATTGAGCTGTTGCGCCGCTGGGTAGCCGAAGGGGCCAAGTGGCAAGAGCACTGGGCGTATTTCAAACCGGTGCGGCCGACCGTTCCGCCGGTCAGTGGCGCGTCGTCGATTGCCAACCCGATCGACGCGTTCGTCCGCGCCAAGCTCAATGAAATGAATCTGGCGCCCGCTGCCGAGGCCGATCGAGTCACGCTCGTGCGCAGGCTTTCATTCGATTTGACTGGCTTGCCTCCGACGCCTGCGCAAGTGGATGGCTTTGTCCACGACGGCACCGGACAGGCTTACGAAAATCTGGTCGACGGTTTGTTGGCGTCGCCCCATTTTGGCGAGCGCATGGCGATGTACTGGCTCGACATCGTGCGGTTCGCCGACACCAATGGTTTTCACGGCGACAACCATCGCGACATCGCCCTGTATCGCGATTACGTGATCGAGTCGTTCAACCGAAACAAGCGTTTCGATCGCTTTACGCTCGAACAACTGGCCGGCGATTTGCTGCCCGACGTTTCGCGCGAAACCCGGATCGCCTCTGGCTACAATCATCTGCTGATGACGACTCGCGAGGGGGGCGCGCAGGCCAAGGAGTATCTGGCCAAATACGCCGCCGATCGGGTGCGCAATGCTTCTTCGGTATGGCTCGGCGCGACGATGGGCTGCTGCGAGTGTCACGACCATAAGTTCGATCCGTACCTGACGCGCGATTTTTACAGTTTCGCCGCGTTCTTCGCCGACATCAAAGAGGTCGCCGTCGGCCCGCAGGAACAGGTGATGTTGCCGGACGAGGCGGAAGCGAAAACGCTCGCACAGTTTGACGAGCAAATCGCCGCCGTAAACAAAGTGCTCGATACGCCCACGCCCGAGCTCGAGCAGGCGCAAGTGGAATGGGAAAAATCGGTTCAAAGCCAGGCCGCCGATTGGAAACCGCTCAAGCCCACCGGCGCAGTTGCCGCTTCGGGCGCAACGTTCACGATCGCCAACGATGGCACGCTGTTGGTCGGCGGAGCGTCGGCTGCCACGGACATCTATACGCTCGTGGTGCCAGTCAACGTCTCGGCTCTGACGGCGGTTCGATTGGAATTGCTGCCTCATAACAGCCTGCCTGGCAAGGGGCCAGGCCGCGCCGCTAATGGCAACTTCGTGCTCTCCGAGATTCGCTGCACGCTTGCCCCCAAAGCCAATCCGGCGGCGGCCACGCCGCTCGTGTTGCAAGAGGCTTCGGCCGACTTCGCGCAAGAGAGTCTTCCGGCTGCGGCGGCCATCGACGGCAATCTCGCGACGGGCTGGGCCGTGGGACCGCAGCTTGGGCTGGAACACGCCGCCGTGTTCGAAGTGCAAGGCACACCGTCCGGCTCCGATGCCATTCTCACGATCGAGTTGGTGCAGAATCACGGCAACACGCACAACCTGGGCCGGTTCCGGTTCTCGGCTACGAACAGTCCGCAACCTGTGCGGGCCAACAAGGGACTTCCTAAAGAAGTTGTCGAGATCTTGGCAACGTCGTCCGATACTCGCACTGCGGCCCAGCAACAAGCATTGGCGGCACACTATAGATCGCTTGTCGCTCCGTTGTTGGATGGGCCGCGTAAGCGACTGGCGGAAGTTAAACAGTCCAAAGCGGACTTTCAAGCCAAAGTTCCCACGACACTCGTCTCGGTATCGGTCGAGCCGCGCGCGATGCGGATTTTGCCACGCGGCAACTGGTTGTCTGACGATGGCGAAATCGTGCAGCCGGCCGTGCCCGCCTTTCTGCCGCCGTTGAGCGCCAGCGAGCAACGGCCGACGCGCTACGATCTGGCCCGGTGGATGGTTTCGCCCGACAATCCGCTGGTAGCGCGGGTGTTCGTCAATCGGCTCTGGAAGCTGGCCTTCGGCCAAGGAATAGTAAAATCACTCGACGATTTTGGTTCGCAAGGCACGGCGCCCACGCATTCGGAACTGCTCGATTGGCTGGCGGCCGAGTTTATCGACAGCGGTTGGGATGTGAAACATATCCTGAAGCTGATGGTGACTTCAGATGCCTATCGCCAGTCATCGTCGGCCAGCGAGCAACTGCGACAGGTCGATCCCTACAACAAATGGTTGGCCCGCCAAAGCCATTTTCGCCTCGATGCGGAGATGGTCCGCGACAACGCGTTGGCAGTCAGCGGGTTGTTGTCCGACAGGATCGGTGGCCCCAGCGCGAAACCCTATCAGCCGGGCGGCTATTGGTCGCACTTGAATTTTCCGGTGCGCGAGTACGAAGCCGATCACGGCGAGAATCTGTATCGCCGCGGGTTGTATACCTATTGGTGCCGTACGTTTCTGCATCCGAGCCTGTTGGCGTTCGATGCTCCGACGCGCGAGGAGTGTACGGTCGAGCGTCCGCGGTCCAATACTCCGCTGCAAGCGCTGGTGCTGCTCAACGATCCGACCTACGTCGAGGCTGCCCGCGCTTTTGCGCGGCGCATTTTGACCGAAGGGGGCGCGGATACGACGGCGCAGTTGCGCTGGGCCTATCGGCAAGCCCTGTCGCGAGAGCCTTCCTCGCAAGAAGTGACCGTCCTTTCTGCCCTGCTCGAAAAGCATCGAGCCCAGTACGCTGCCGATCCGACGGCCGCACAACAATTGCTTAGCGCCGGCGAGAATCCCTCTACTGGAGATATTGACCGCGCGACGCTGGCCGCCTGGACCTCCGTGGTGCGCGTACTGTTGAACCTGCACGAAACCATTACTCGAACCTAAGGCGCTACAGGCCATGAGTTCTTCAGAATCAATTCGGCAGTTGCAAGCGCGACGCGCATTTTTGGGGCGGGCCACCAGCGGGCTGGGCTCGCTGGCGCTGGGCTCGCTGTTGGGTCCTCGCGCGGCATGGGCGGCTGGAAAAATCGATGTGAATGGCGCAGAAGTCGATAAGTGGCCCGGCGTCGTCAGCCCACCGCACGTCATTCCTCGAGCCAAGCGGGTCATCTACTTGTACATGGCCGGCGGCCCGTCGCACTTGGAAACCTTCGATTACAAACCCAAGCTGGCCGAGATGCAGGGCAAGCCCATGCCCGAGTCGTTCACCAAGGGCCAGCCGATCGCTCAATTGCAAGGACAGAAATTGACTTGCCTGGGGCCGCAACACGCGTTCGAGCGTTTCGGCCAGTCGGGCCAGCAGATCGCCTCGGTGTTTCCGGAAATCGGCAAAGTGGCTGACGAGATTTGCATCGTCCGCTCGCTGCACACCGAAGCCATCAATCACGACCCGGCCCACACGTTCATGAACACTGGCACCACGATCTCGGGCCGCCCGGCAATGGGCTCGTGGTTGACGTACGGGTTGGGCAGCGATTGCGAGAATTTGCCGGGCTTCGTCGTGCTGACGTCGTTGGGAAAGTATGGACAGGCGCAGCCGATCGCCTCGCGCCAGTGGCATAGCGGGTTCTTGCCAAGCCGTTTCCAAGGCGTCGAGTTTCGCAGCAAGGGCGATCCGGTTTTGTATGTCAGCCGCCCGGGCGGAGTCAATTCCCAGCAGCAGCGCGACGTGGTCGACAGCGTGCAAGCGTTGAATCGAATCCGCCAGGAAACGGTGGACGACCCGGAAATCGCCACGCGAATTAGTCAGTACGAAATGGCCTTCCGCATGCAATCGAGCGTTCCAGAGTTGATGGACGTCTCGGACGAACCCGCGCATATTCTGGAGATGTACGGAACCCAAGGAGGAGACGGCTCATTCGGCGCCAATTGTTTGCTCGCGCGACGTTTGGCCGAGCGAGGCGTGCGTTTCATTCAGCTTTACCATCGAGATTGGGATCATCACGGCGACGTGAAAGGCAACATCGCGGGCACCGCCAAGGAAGTCGATCGCGGCGCGGCGGCGTTGATTCGCGATTTGAAGCAGCGCGGCTTGCTGGACGAAACCCTGATCATCTATGGCGGCGAATTCGGCCGCACGCCAATGGCCCAGGGCAATGGGCGCGATCACCACATCAAAGGTTTTTCAATGTGGCTGGCCGGCGGTGGGATCAAGCCTGGCATCTCGTATGGCAATACCGATGAGCTGGGCTATGCCGCGGTCGAGAACCCTGTCCACGTCCACGATCTGCACGCCACG
>JAYVCO010000008.1:0-6356 GCA_043749935.1 Planctomycetia bacterium | reverse complement strand
CGCGCCGTGAGGCAGCAACGCATTTGCTCGACGACTCGTTTATTCACCGTCACTCACCGAGTCATTCTCCATGAAAACGCAAGGCCGATTGCCCAGCCCCAAGGGGTTGGTGATGCTGCTCATGGCACTAGCCGTGCTATTGCCGAGCTTGTACGGATTTGGCACGAAGCTCATTGAGTTTATCGCGCTATTTCGCGGTGACGTTGATGGTGCGTTTGCCATCAGTCCAGTGCTCAACTACTTGCTGGCGAGTCTGGGTGTTTTGTGCCTGTTCGGCTGGGCAGCGATACACGGTATGTTCCGCGATGTGGAAAGGCCGAAAATAACGATGCTCGAAAATGAAGCTCGTCTCGACGCCGATTCGCGTAGCGGTCCTATCGGCCGGCGAGGAACTTTTCCGCCGAGTATTTTATCGCCGCGCATTCCCTCCCAACGTCACCGTTTTGGCGATCTGTCATGAACTCTGCTGAAAAAACACCACTCGACGACTCGAGCGCCGACGTCGAAGCTCGTTACCACAATTACGAGAGTTCCCGGATCCCTTGGTATGTGCGGCTCGTGTGGCTGTTGTTCTGGATCTTTGCGGTTTATTACACGCTGCAGTATTTGTTTCCTGCATTGCGCATTGAAATGACCTCGCCGCCATGAGCGACAAATCGGCTCAACACGCACTCGAATCCGAACGTTGCTGCGAGGTGTGCGACTATTGCCACCTGAGCTTGCCCGCGGGCATACCGCTGACGGACGCTCCGGCTTATTGTTGTTTCGGCTGTCGACTGGCCGCCGAAATTACGCACGCGCGCGGCCAACAGGGTGCTTTGCACTGGACGATGGCTCGGCTTGGCTTGGCGATCTTTCTGTCGATCAACGTCATGATGTTTACCATGGCGCTGTGGACCAACGAGCTGTCTGACGCCCGGGCGACCGGTTCGGGGCCCTTGGCCGCGTCGCTGGCCGACTTGTTCCGCTATCTCTGCCTGTTGTTGAGCCTGCCTGTGCTGATGCTGTTGGGAGGCCCGCTGTGGGAAAACGCCTTGCGCATGAGCCGGCGCGATATGGCGGCCGCCGATGTGTTGATCTTGCTGGGCGTCTTCGCTTCGTACCTCTATTCGGCGATTTCCGTCGTGCGCGGGGCTGGTCACGTCTATTTCGAGGTGGGCTGCGTTGTGCTTGTGATGGTCACGCTCGGCCGCTGGCTCGAAGCGAACGGGAAACTCAAGACGACCGAAGCACTCGACGCGCTGGAAAAACTGCTGCCCGACAAGGTCCGCCGTATTGACGAGCAGGGCCACGAAGTGTGGACGCCGCTCAAAGAGATCCAACCTGGCGACCGGCTGCGGATTATTGCCGGCGAACGTATTGCAACCGACGGCCGCATCGAAAGCGGTTGCGCCGCGATCGATCAGCAAATGCTAACCGGCGAAAGCCATCCAGAGACCAAAAGCGCCGGCCAGGACGTGCTCGGCGGCAGCCTGAACCTGGACGGCGACCTGGTCGTTCGAGTGACTTCGAAACCCCACTCGGGCACGCTTGCCAGATTGATTGAGTTGGTGCGCACGGCACGACTGAACAAGGGCCGCTATCAGCGTTTGTCCGAGCGGGTCGCGCGCTGGTTTTTGAGTGGGGTGATTCTCGTGGCGCTGGCGACCTTCGCCTGGCATGGCTTGAATCGAGGTATTGATGACGGAGTGCTAAATGCCCTGGCGGTGCTGTTGATCGCGTGTCCCTGCGCGTTGGGCCTGGCCACGCCGATGGCGACGTGGACCGCACTCGGCACCGCGACCCGAGCAGGCGTCTTGTTTCGCAATGGCGAGGCACTGGAGCGGCTGGCCGCTGTGCGTGCACTACGGTTCGACAAGACCGGCACGCTCACGACAGGCACGCCGCGCTTGACGCACTTTGACGTCGAGTCCAACGACCAGCGCGACGAAGTGTTGCGCCGCGCGTCCTTCTTGGCGCGCGCTTCGAATCACTTGTCATCCAATGCAATTGTTGGGTTTACGGCCGCTCATGGAATCTCGTCACCGCGCGAACCGCAATCCTCGCCAGGGCCGGAAGTGGCCACGGCGGCCGGGCGAGGAGTGTCTGCTCGATTCGACTCCGAGACGCAGCCCACCTACTTGGGAAGCATCCGGTGGCTCGGCGAATTGGGCTGCCGGCTGGGCCCGCACCTGCAACTCATTGTCGATGCAGCGAATAACGCGGGTGTTTCGTATTCAGTTGTAGGCTGGGGGGGCCGAATTCGTGGCTTGTTCCAGTTTGACGAAACCCTGAGGCCAGAAGCCGCGTCGGCTCTGGCGTCTTCCCGCGCGCTCGGTTTGAATGTCGCGGTGCTCACCGGAGACAGCGTCGCTCGAGGGGAGGCCGTGGCGCGTGCGCTGAACGTGCCGGTCGTCGCTGAGCTGTTACCCGAACAAAAGGTCATGGAGTTGGCAATAGCTCGCGAAGCATTTGGACCCACGGCCATGGTCGGCGATGGGATTAACGATGCGCCGGCCCTAGCGGCCAGCGAACTGGGAATTGCGCTGGGATGTGGCGCAGACGTGACGCGCGAGTCGGCGGGCGTGTGTATTCTGAGCAATGACTTATTGTGCGTTCCTTGGGCCGTATCTCTGGCGCGCCAGAGCGTGCGCATCATGCGGCAAAACTTGTTCTGGGCATTCGCCTATAACACCGTAGGCATCGCGTTGGCAGCCGTAGGTCTATTGAATCCGGCATTTGCCGCGGCAGCCATGGTGGTCAGTAGTTCGCTAGTCGTCAGCAACTCTTTGCGACTGGCGCATATCGCGCTGCCTGACAGCGAAAGCACTGATCAAAGGGTTGAAGCGATCTCGTCGCCAGTCTCGGACACTACTCCGCTCGATGCACAGTTGCAGCCCTTCACCGCGCTCACTTACTAAAGATGCCAACTTCATCAGTCACCATCGAGCTTCCACTGATCTTCTTGGGAGGCTTGTTGGGGTCGGCGCACTGTGTGGGAATGTGTGGCGGGTTTACAGTCATGATCGGCGCCGGAGCACGATCGTGGAGGGCCAATCTGGTTCGTCAGTGCATCTATAGCGGAGGGCGAATCTTTACTTATGCCTCGTTGGGCGCCATCGTGGGATACGCCGGTTTGCGACTGGCCCAGGACATGCCGCGGGTGGTCAACGCGCAGGCCCTGTTCGCAATCGTGGCCGGTGTGTTTTTGATCGTGCAGGGACTGATTTCGGCGGGAGTTCTGGGGCGTCTAAACCAAGCGCTCGCCGGCCTCTTATCGATGCGCAAGCCGGCACCCGCCCCGCGCGGCGCCCATTCGGCGGCAATGGTTTCCTGCTTGACCGGCGGCATGGTCGGCTCGTTGTTGCGAACGCCCGGATCGCATGCGGCTTTTCTGGCGGGCATGTTGACTGGCTTTCTGCCTTGCGGTTTGGTCTACGCCTATCTCGCCCTGGCAACCAGCACCAACGACCCTCTCGCGGGTCTGATCACCATGGTTGCCTTCGGCCTGGGCACGATTCCGCTGATGGTTCTGACCGGTGCGGGCATGTCACTGGTGAGCCCCGCCAGGCGCAAGTTCGTGTTGCGACTGGCAGCATGGTGCGTCGTGGCCACTGGCGCGATCGCCTTGGCCCGAGGTGCATACGCAATCAATAGAGCGCCGTCCGAACCGATTGCAAACTGTCCCTTCTGCGATTAGCGGCGCTCACTTCAAAGCGTTGGGGGCGGCTGGACGGTCACGTAGGCAATACCGACCAAGGCAGCCAGCAGATGTAGCACGACGATCAGCATGCCCACGCCCCATAGGGTTTGGCTGCCGTCGTCCAGCTTGGCTACTCGGGCAGGTCGTCGCAGAAGCTTGGTGATGACCACGCCGCAAACCCAAGACCAGTGCAACATGATGTGTACGAGCACCGCACCAGTCACGAGCGACATCAATGCAAATTGGAAATTGGCCCAACTGTCATAGCTGCTTCCCCACAGCGTCCAACCGGAGGACGCGCTTGGCACGGGAAAAACAAATCGCAAAACGGCCGTCGTGAAAACTAGAGTCAGCGTGATCAGCAACAAGGCCACATCAAGTGCAAAGTTGATTGCCGTCCGCGACATGAATCTCTCTCTTCTTCAAGATTGTTTGCCTGGCCAACTACCGCCGCTCCGACAAGCAGGGCCTCTCCGCTCGTTATACTACAAGCACTCGAAAGAGACTCCAAGAGCGGTACGTCACAAGCCGTCATGGCGCGGCAGGCCGACTAAAGCGAATCGACAACCAGACATAGCCAGGCATGGACGAAGCAACTGGAGCTAGTGTCCACAGCCCCTCGGTTCTCCTAATCGGTCGCCGAAGGTTCGCACTCGTTCCACCCAAGTATACGGCCCACAAGCAGGCACCCAGAAAACGAACCGCCTCTCTCGACGGAGCGGCGCGGCGAGGCGATAATCGTACCATTCGATCAAGCGTTGACTTTCGTCGCAGACGAATCGCCCAGTAGGACAGCGAATGAACTCCAATCCAGCCACAACCTGTTCAGCAAGCTTGATTCGCAGTTTCGGTCTTGCGATCCTGGTCGGTGTTTGCTTCCCATTATCAACAACTGCGGACGAGACTGCGGGCTTGCTTTTCGAAAACAGCATTCGCCCTGTTCTGGTTGGGACCTGTTTTCGCTGTCACGGCGATTCGAAAGTTTCCGGGATGCTGCGAGTGGACTCGCGCGAGGCCTTGCTGAAAGGAGGCGAGTCGGGGGCGGCAATCGTGCCGGGGAAGCCGGAAGAGAGCCTGCTCATCAAGGCCATCCAGCGACGGGGCGACGCCTCTGCCATGCCGCCCGAAATAGAAAAAGCACTTCGCCCGGATCAGGTTGCCGCATTCGAGGCCTGGATTAATGCCGGCGCCCACTGGCCCGAAAAATCCAGGAAGTTCGAACGAGCACGGCACTGGGCCTTTGAGCCGGTGCGTGATATCGAACCACCAACTGTTCAGGGTAGCGCTTGGGCGAAGACTAGCATCGACACGTTTATCCTTGCCAAGCAGGAAGGCGCTGGATTTCATCCCTCGCCGCCAGCCGACAAGTTAACGCTGATTCGCCGAGCGACGTTTGATCTGACTGGCTTGCCACCCACGCCGGACGAGGTCGAAGCGTTTCAGAAGGACGTTTCGCTCGAGGCCTTCGAAAAGCTGGTCGATCGACTACTCGAATCACCCCAGTACGGCCAGCGCTGGGGAAGGCACTGGTTGGATGTCGTTCGTTATGCTGATACGGCCGGAGAGACCGCCGATTTTCCGGTGCCCTTGGCGTGGCGCTATCGCAACTATGTCATTGATTCATTCAACGCAGACAAACCTTACGACCAGTTTCTGCGAGAACAAATCGCTGGCGACGTGCTGGCCAATCAGGGACCTTCGGATCGATACGCCGAACAGGTCACGGCCACGGGTTATCTCGCCATTTCACGACGCTTCGGTTTTGATTCGGAAAACTATCATCATCTGACAATTCAAGACACGATCGACACGCTAGGACAATCAGTGCTTGGGCTAAGCCTTGGCTGCGCGCGGTGTCACGATCACAAATTCGATGCTCTTTCCATGAACGATTACTACGCGCTGTATGGGATTTTCGACAGCAGCCGATACGCGTTCCCAGGTTCTGAACAGAAGCAGAAATTACGCTCGATGGTTCCTTTGGTGCCACCGAGCGAGTCGCTTCCGAAATGGCGCGAGTTCGATCAGCGTGTCGGGGCCGTTGCGGCCAGCCTGGAACAACAGAAACAAGCGGTTCCGGCGGCTGTTTTGCGATCGCTCAATGATGTCGACGGCGACTTTGAAATGCAAGCAGCGGCGGCGGGCGGCAGCAACGGTGTGCTGGTCCCTCCATGGCTTTACGGAGGAAAGATTGCCGTCACGACTGCGGCACAAAGCCCGTACAAGAACTTTTACGCTCGCGGCAAAGTGGGGGCCAGCATCTCTGCCGGATCTGGCAAATATCGAATCGCGCAGTCACTCTATCCTCGACGTTCGATCAGCAACTGCGGCGCTCTACACATAAACCTGGACTTTCGAGTGGCAGCGTCTGATGCCAGTGCCACGGGATCGCATCGATTCTGGATCGGATCGCGTCACATTGCGCCAGCCATTGCCCTACTGATCTCGTCGGACATCGTGTCGCTACAGATTGGTGATGTGACAGATCACATCGCTGCCGTAAAAGCGAATGAATGGCAAAATCTACAGCTCGATATCAATTTGTCGGACCGATCTGTTTCGGGCAGCGTGGGAATACCCGGCTCCCTTTCACGATTTGCCAGCAAGTCACTCTCGCCCAATTGGTCGGGCCTGATTGATTTTTTCGTGCTGGACTCAACGGACGAGAGCGATG
>JAYVCO010000007.1:0-14823 GCA_043749935.1 Planctomycetia bacterium | reverse complement strand
GGGTTTCCTCACTGCGGGTGCCCGTGCCGCCCTGCCGGACGCTATCCAATTGCTGCGCTACCTCTGGTCGGATTGCCAAGACTCCAGTGCCCAGTGGGCTCATCAACCCCTTGTGTCCTGAACAGGCGAGAAAATCGATTTGTAACTGGCGCATGTCCACATCCAGGTGCCCAACCGTCTGGGCCGCGTCGCACAAAAACAGTACGCCCAATTTTCGAGCCACGCGTCCGATGGCAGCAACCGGTTGCACGGCTCCGGTAACGTTTGAGGCATGGCTGATTGCGATCAGCCGAGTCGCCGGCCGAATCTCGGCCCGCACTTCCGCGGGATCGATCAGCCCCGAAGCGTCGCAACCAACGCGGGTGACGGAAATCCGGCCCTCTTGCTCCAAGTGCGCGAGTGGACGGAGCACCGAGTTGTGCTCGACCACCGAAGTAATCACGTGATCGCCAGCCCGCAACAGGCCGTGCATGACCAGATTCAACGAGTCCGTTCCGTTGGCGGTGAAAATCAGATGCGTGGCATCTTCGAGCCCAACGAGGCGTGCCACTTGCCGGCGTGCGCGATCGACGGCCTGTGCCACGGCGACGGCTTCAGCATATCCGCTGCGGCCGCACGGCGCTCCGAGGTTGCGCTGATAGTCGTCGACCGCCGAATAAACAGCCTCGGGCTTGGGCCAACTGGTGGCGGCATTGTCCAGATAGATGCGAGGGAGGACAGGGTCTTGCATGATTCGCTTTCAGCGGCAAGCTCAGCCGCCGATCTGATACATGGCTCGCAATGGCTTCACGAACTCGTCGCTATTGATGCCGTGCCCGGCGCGTTTGGCACCGACGCTGGCTCGCACCAGATCGGCCAACTGTTCATCGGTACCGCCGCCGCGCAAAACCGCCCGGGCGTCCCACTCTTCGGTCGAGAACAAGCAATTGCGAACTTGTCCTTCCGCAGTCAGCCGCAATCGATTGCAGTTTCGACAGAACGGTTGGGTCACGGGGTTGATGAAGCCGATCCGGCCCACTCCGTCGGCAAACCGATAATCGGTTGCCGGCTGGCTCGGGTCCTCAACGGGCAACGCTTCCAGCGGCCCGATCCCTTCCTCGAGGATCTCGCGAATTGTCGCTCCGCTCAAGACTTGCTCGGAGTCCCATTTTCCATCGGCGTCGAGTGGCATGAACTCGATGAACCGCATTTCGAGGCCATGCTGCCGCGCAAATTCGCCGAGGGGTACGATGTCGGGTTCCGTCATGCCGCGAATCGCCACAGCATTCAGGCGAGTTTTTTGAAACCCCACGCGCTGAGCGGCAAAGATTCCGTCCAGCACTTGTTCGAGTCCTTCGCGGCGCGAAATCTTGAAAAAAGTGTCGCGGTTTAGGCTGTCGAGGCTGATGTTCAGTCGTCGCAAGCCGGCATCCTTGAGCGCTTGGGCTTGAGCCGCCAGCAGGATGCCGTTGGTCGTCAGCGCGATGTCTCGAATCCCCTCGATGCGCGACAATTTTGCCACCAGCACGCTCAGGTCGTGGCGGACCAAAGGTTCGCCGCCCGTCAATCGAATTTTGTTCACGCCCATGCGAGCGACTACCCGCACGAATCGCTCGATTTCTTCGAACGAGAGCAATTCGTCGCGCGGCTTGAACCGCACGTTTTCAATGGGCATGCAGTAGAAGCAGCGGATATTGCAACGATCCGTCACGCTGATCCGCAAATTCGTATGTATCCGGCCAAAGCCGTCGACGAGTTGTGGCGCGGTATTCATAGGTGAGTGTATAGGTTCCGGCTCGAGGCCCAATACGTGTGGTTCATTGGTGATCATCAAACTCTGTCCGCCGAATCGCAGTCCGCCGAATCGCAGGAGGCTCGTGGAGTTTCCATGCCGGGATGGACCCACTGGCTTTCGCCGCTGGCCCAATTTTCTTTCTTCCAAATCGGTACAGCCTCTTTGAGCGTGTCGATCAACCATTGGCCCGCTTCGAACGCGGCGTGGCGATGGGCCGTGCTGACGACAACTGCCACGCTGGCCTCGCCGATTTCGAGGTGGCCAATGCGATGCACGATCGCACAGCCGATCAGCGGCCAGCGCTTGCGCGCCTCGGCCTCGAGCTCGGCCAGCTTGTCTCGGGCCATTTCGGGATAGCATTCGTACTCGAGAGAGGCGGTCTGTCGCCCGTCGGTAATCTGGCGCGTCGTGCCCAAGAACAATACGACCGCGCCTGCCTCGGGCGCGGACACCTGCCCCAAGAGAGCGTGCGTATCAATCGGTTGAGTCGTGATTTCAATCATGGGAGCCACGAGCAACAGGACAGCGCGCGAGCGCGAGATATAGATATATAAGTCAAACGCCACCCCGGCTGCTTATATTCTATCCTCCGCTAACCGGAGGGATACAAGCCAGCTCGCCATTGGCCGGGACTAGCGAGTCGTCGGTTACGTATTCCGAGCCAGCGGCAAACAAGATATGCGGCAACACCGAGGCGATCGCGGGCACTTCGGCAGCCAAGGCCAATCGCAATTTGGCTAGCGTGCTGCCCTCGGGCACTTCGAGCGTGACTTCATCAGTGCCCGCCAACTGTTTGGCCACGGCAAATAAACGAACGCGAACTCTCACGTCACCACCAACTCCTCAACTTGCGCAGACAATAGCTCGGCGACCTCGGGCATTAGATTATATGCCAGCGCCAGCAACTTTACCGGATGGATCGTGGGCTTGCCGGCGCCTTGTTCCATTTGGATCTTACACGCGCTACATTCCGTGGCCCCCACTTGCAGTCGCGGGCTGCGCAGGCTGTTGATCAAACCGCGTCCGGCTCGCAGGCTCGCGCGATAGTTCTCACGCTGCAATCCAAACGTGCCCGCCATCCCCGAACAGCCATTCTCGATGCGATTGACGATCAAACCGGGAATCAGACGCAACAGATTCTCACCGGGCAATCCGACTTGCAAAGCCTTCAGGTGGCAAGGCATGTGATAGCCGAGCACACCATTGACGGGCCGAAGATCGAGCTGCAGCTTGCCGCTTTGGTGCAATTTCCATAAGTACGAGCAAGCTTCGCTGGTGTTGGCCGCCACCATTTTCGAATCGTCATCGTCCAAGAGCGCCGGGTATTCATGCGTCAGCGCCAAGGCGGCCGACGGCTCCGTGGCCACGATCTTATATCCTTGGCGAACGGCCTCGGCTAAAAGTGCTACGTTATGTTCCGCGACTTTCCGAGCCTGGCCGAGGGCGCCGAGCGAAATCATCGGCATGCCCGACGACTGTTGCGCCGGGTGAACATAGACCGCGATTGCGTTGTGCTCCAACACCGCGACCAGCGCTTCAGCCAACTGGGGGTCGTGATAGTTGGCATAGGTGTCGACGAAATACAGAACCTTCGCAGTGTCGCGGCGCGTGGGGCGGGTCAAACGACGGCGCGAGGCGATGCGGAGAAAGCTGCGCGAGGCGAATCGGGGCAGTTTGCGTCCGCGAGCAATCCCCAACGCTTTCTCCATCAACCATCGCGAGGGTCCATTGGTGATCGCCCAATTCGCCAGAGGGGCTACCAGGCTTCCCAGCCAACTCAGGCGGTCAACGCGCGACATCAGCCAATCGCTTGAACCAAGCCCATTCGTCAATACGTAGGCGCCTTTGCCTTCGGTCATCAGCTTGGGGATATCGACCGTGGCCGGACATTCGAGGCGGCACATGTGACAATTGACGCACAAATCGGTGACGGCCTTGAACTCGTCATTGGTCAACATGCTTGCCGGCAATTGTCCGGTCAGAATTCCCCGCATCAAGTTGGCTTTGGCCCGGGGTGAGCTCTCTTCGGCCGGAGCAAACCGAAAAATAGGGCACATGCGTACTTCGGAAAGCTGCGACCGGCAGGCGCCGCAGCCATTGCAATCGCGAGCCGTTTGAGCAATCTCCTCGCCGGTCCAATTCAATTGCCAGGTTTGGGGCGCCGGCGCAGCGGCTACCACCGCTTCGGTCCCGTTCGCTGGCGCCGTGCCATTGGTCGAGACGGTTGGCGCCAAATGTCGCAGGTTGCGCACGTGCAACTCGGGGTCGTCATTGACGATCTTGCCCGGGTTGAAAATATTGTTCGGGTCGAAGATCCGTTTCACTTCTTGGAAAACGTCTGCCAGAGGCCCATATTGTTGGCGAATGAACGGCGTGCGGCTGAGCCCATCGGCATGCTCGCCGCTGATCGTGCCGCCGACTTCGATCACCTCGCGGTACAAATCCTCGGCCAACTGTGCCATCCGCGTCACGTCGGCCGGATTCGACAGATCGAGAAATGGCCTCAGGTGCAATTGTCCATGACCGGCGTGACCGAACAGCGAGGCCGTGACCTGATGTTGCTTCAGAACGTTTTGCATGCGCACCAGAAAGTCGGGCAGCACCTTCGGCGGAACGGCTAGGTCTTCGATGAAGGGCAGGGGCCTCGTCGAACCTTTCATGCGGTACAGCGTCGGCACAACCTTCCGCGCCAGCCGCCAATACAACTCGATTTCCTCGCGGTCTTGCGCTTGCACCGCATGAAAAGCCAACCGCTTTTTGCGGCGGACCCGATCGATGACTTGCGACAGTTTGTCGCGGACCACGGCGAGGGTCTCACCCTGTTGTTCGACCAATAGCGCGGCTTCGGTTTCAGCGGGAATCAACAGGTCATATTGCGCAATGCTCTCGCGGGCCAAGCTCAGATGGCGGCGATCCATCAGGTCGCACGCGCTGGGTCCCAGCGGCAGAATCTCCATCACTGCTTTGGCCGCACTCTCCAGGCGATCGAACAACAGCAGCGCCACGCCGCGATGCTTCGGCAGCGGCTGAGTGGCTACCGTGGCCTCGGTGATCAAGGCCAGCGTGCCTTCGGAACCCACTAGCAAGCGGGCCAAATCCAGATACTCGTCCGTGAGCACGTCGACCAGGTGATAGCCGCAGCGGTTGACCACGCTCTGCGGTTGATGGTCGCGGATCGTCTGCGCTTCGCGTCGCAACAGTTCAACCAAGGCGGAAACCAACTGGCCACGTCGAGATTGCGGGTCGGCTATGTTTTCGTCGATAGGTTCACGCCCGACTTCCAATACCTGACCGTCTGCCAGCACGACTTGCAGGCTTTTGACGTGTCCGCGTGCCGAGCCGTATTGAAGCCAATGGCTGCCGCCGGCATCGATCGCGATCACGCTGCCCATCGTGGTCACGCTGCTCATCGCCGGATCGGGACCGAAGTGCCGACCCAGCGGGCGCAGAAATTCGTTGAGCTGCGCATGGACGATTCCAGGCTGAATGCGAACGGTGTCGGGGGAGGTCTCCAAAACGCGCCGCATGTAGCGAGAGAAATCGAGCACCAACCCTGGCCCCAACGATTCGCCGGCCAGTCCGGTGCCCGCTCCGCGCGCGTGGATGGGCAGGTGATTCTCGCTGGCGTATTCGACGCAAGCCACCACGTCGGTCATCGTCCGGGGTCGGATCACGGCCAGCGGCTTGATCTCATAGATGCTCGCGTCGCTCGCGTACAATTGGAGAAATACGTCGTCGCAGCGGACATCGCCTTTGACAAGTCCGCGCAGGTCGTCCTGGATTCGTTGTCGCTCCTGGTCCATAACTTTTCAGCCGTTTTGGCGCGGTTTCCTGTATCCAGCGTGACCGAGAAACCGGCCAATTCGAATCCCTTGGGACGATTGAGATGCACCGCTATCGGTGTTGGCCGACCATCCGAGCGGCCAGTTGCCGGTGCCGTTCGTGGGTTTCCAGGTTGAACGCGCCGTGCCGCTCGGTTCCCGGTGCCAGGCGATACTGCGCACCGCAGCGGTAGCACATCAAAGCGTCGGGTACGATCAGATACAGCACTACGTCGGCCAGCGCCGTGTCGAATAAAATGGCAAATGTTAGCACGGGCAGGCTATAGCCCCAGGCCACCGAACTGCCCACGATTCCGAGAATCACGAGTCCCACGCCAATGCGCTGGGGAAAATCCTTTCGCACGAACAGATCGGTGCTCGGACAGACCAGGCAGCGACAAAGTTGCTCGCCGTCGAACGAGTCGTCCGGAATCGCGATTACCTGCTGGCAATGGGGACACGCGAACGTCGCGTCGGTTGACGCTACATCAGTCCGAGTACCCTGTTTGCAGCGGGGACACGAGAAAGTAACATTCATGGAATTCGATCACTGGGCCAATTCAATCAATACTTGCCAGCTCAAGAGCTGCTAAAGTCTGGCCAGTTCCCATCATAAGCGATCGCATGCCGACGGAGAATGACCGAGCGGGGCGGGTTTTGGGCGCGCCGACAAAATACTCTGGACCGTTAATGTCCAAATGCCAGGTTTTTCGGCCGATTCAGGTACAAAAAACAGGTTTGTCGGTTCTTTTTCCTTTGGCGACATGGAGCGATTTCTCGTGAAGGTGCGCTCTTCGCTTCTTCCCACAATTTGCCCCGTCCACAAGCCTTGACACATACGGCAGGTGTTTTAGCATACGAGCGAGCCCCACACGCAAACCGAGAGGGCTGCCGCCGAAAGGCCCTGCCGTTGGGGGCCAGGTTGATTTTTGATCGATTGCTGACGGCTCATGCCGGGGGGCGCGACCTCGGGGCGGGCACGTGCCCGCGTCTATAATTGGGGTCAATTGAGTTTGGAGTTTTTGCCGCATTGAAGTAATGTTCCCTCCGCGTTCGTTCACCTCGGGTCCAGCATTCCGCGCCCGGATGTTGGTCCCCTCCCTCCCGGCACCCTGGCCGCGCGATCGAGCGAGTACTACATCGATCCCACGTGGGATGCCATCTCCTAAGGAACTAATCCGTCGCAACCAGCGAGCGAGTCGAAAGTTCGTCGGTTAAACGGGCGGGACCAAGGGACTCCGTCAATCTACAATTCATACAGAAGACTGCCCCAGCCCGGTGTTTTTGAAATGCTTAATCTCTCTAAGACTGACCATGACACGGAGCTGGCTCCGAATAGCCTGAGCTTGGGCTTCATCGAGGATCTTTACGCTAGTTACCTGAGCGATCCGAGGTCGGTCTCGGCCGACTGGCGCCGATACTTCAAGGGTATGGCGAATGGAAACGGCTCGGCAGCTGCGCCGCGAGGTCCCTCGTTTCGCCCTTCCAGCGTTTTTAATCCGCCGTGCAAAGTCGAAGTCAATGCCGACGGCGCGGTTCGAGAGCTGGAAATGGCGCTGCTACAGGACAGGGTCGACCAGTTGATCCGCGCCTATCGAGTGCGCGGCCATCTGGTCGCCAAGATCGATCCGCTGGGCATGCCGCGACCGCACTTGCCTGAACTGGATCCCGAATACTACGGCTTCACCGAAGCCGACATGGATCGGCCTTTTTCCACGGATACGATCCGCGGTCCGGACGTGCTCACTTTGCGAGGCATCTTGGATCGGCTGCGCAATACCTATTGCCGCTCGATTGCCGTCCAGTTCATGCACATGGACGATCTGAGCGTTCGCCAGTGGCTGCAAGATCGGATGGAAGGCACCGAAAACCGCCTGACGCTTAGCAAACAGGAACAACTTCGCATTCTCACGCGGCTGACCGACGCCACGATTTTCGAGGAATTCATCCAAAAGCGATTTACCGGCGCGAAGAGCTTCTCCTTGGAAGGGGCCGAAAGCTTGATTCCGCTATTGGATTTGATGATCGAGAAAGCGGGCGACCAGGGCATTCGCGAGATTGTTCTGGGGATGGCGCATCGCGGGCGTTTGAACGTGTTGGCCAACATCATGGGCAAGAGCCCGCAAGAAATCTTCCGCGAATTCGCCGACATTGACCCCAAGCTGCACTTGGGCCGCGGCGATGTCAAATATCACTTAGGCTATAGCAGCGATTGGGTCACGGTGGCGCGCACCAAGGTGCACCTCTCGTTGTGCTTCAATCCCAGTCATTTGGAATTTGTCAGCCCGGTGGCGATCGGTCGAGTGCGTGCCAAGCAAGATCGAGTCGGCGACGTCAAACGCGACGGGATCATGACGCTGGTGATTCACGGCGACGCGGCTTTTGCCGGCGAGGGAGTCGTGCAGGAGACATTCAACCTAAGCCAACTCGCGGGCTATAAGACCGGCGGCACGATTCATGTGGTCGTCAACAATCAAATCGGCTTCGTCACTTCGCCTTCCGAGGGACGTTCGAGCACCTACGCCACGGATGTGGCCAAGATGCTTCAAATCCCGATTTTTCACGTCAACGGCGAAGATCCCGAGGCCGTGGCCTTTGTCGTGCGCCTGGCGATGGATTTCCGGCGCGAGTTCCAGCGCGACGTCATTATCGACATGTATTGCTATCGGCGGCGTGGCCACAATGAAGGCGACGAGCCCGCGTTTACGCACCCGGTTTTGTACCGGGCCATCGAAAAACGACAATCGGTGCGCGACAGTTACCTCGATCGGCTGCTGGAACTGGGTGAGATCACGCGTGAAGAAGCCGATCGGATTGCTCGCGAGCAGACCAAGCAACTCGACGAAGAATTGTCCGTGGCTCGTAGCGACGAGTACGTGGCGCGGCCCCAGGCCCATCCGGGCGTGTGGAAAGGATACGTTGGCGGTCGCGATGCCGACGTGAAGGATGTCGAAACCGGCATGGATCGGAAAGCCTTGACGGGATTGCTCGAAGTTCAAACGCGTGTGCCCGCCGATTTCCGCCCGCACCCAAAAATCGAGCGACTGCTCGAAGCGCGTCGCGAGATGGCGCGCGGCGAGAAGCCCTTGGATTGGGCGGCGGGCGAAGCTTTGGCGCTGGCCAGTCTGGCAGAGGCGGGCTATCGCATTCGCTTAAGCGGCCAGGATAGCGGCCGCGGCACTTTTAGCCAGCGCCATGCCATTTTGCACGACTTCAACGACGGCCATCGCTATATGCCCTTGCAGCATCTGTCGAAAGGGCAGGCTCCGGTCGAGATCATCAACAGTCCACTCTCGGAAGCCGGCGTGCTCGGGTTCGAGTATGGCTATAGTCTCGACTGCCCCAACGGCCTGGTGCTTTGGGAAGCTCAGTTTGGCGACTTCGTGAACGCGGCCCAGGTGATCATCGACCAGTTCATCGCCAGCGCCGAAACCAAGTGGAAGCGGTTGAGCGGCATCGTGTTGTTGCTACCGCACGGTTTTGAGGGCATGGGTCCAGAGCATTCGTCGGCCCGGCTGGAACGGTTTTTGAGCCTTGCGGCCGAGTGCAATATCCAGATCATGAACCCGACGACGCCCGCGCAATATTTTCACGCTCTGCGCCGACAGATATTGCGGCCGTGGCGCAAGCCGCTGGTGATCATGACTCCCAAGAGCCTATTGCGCAGCGCCCAGGCGACTTCGAGTCTTGAAGAGTGTGCTACCGGGAAATTCGAAAAAGTGATTCCCGACGTCATGGAGAACCGGCCAAACGTAGAAGGCGTGCTCCTTTGCTCGGGCAAGATCTACTATGAGCTGGAAAAAGAGCGCGACGACTTGGGTCGCCAGGACGTGGCCATCGTGCGCATGGAACAACTCTATCCGCTGCCCATGGATCGACTCAAAGCCGCGATGGCCCGCTACGCGGATGGCACGCCCGTTTATTGGGTCCAGGAAGAACCAGAAAACATGGGTGCCTGGCGATTTCTGTGGGCCCGGTTCGGCGGAGAACTTCTCGATCGATTGCCATTTTCGGGCATCTATCGCCGCGGTTCACCGAGCCCGGCGACCGGCTCGGCCAGCAGCCACAGGATGGAACAAAAGGAATTATTGATGCAGGCGTTTGGGTGTATCTAATACCCGTGTATCCAATACACCTGCATCTAGTACACTGGGTTTGTCGCACGTCACGCGTTCACGTTTGAGCATGCACGGAGAAAGCCGCTCATTATGGCAGTTGAACTGAAAGTTCCCACGGTGGGCGAGTCGATCACCGAAGTTCAAATCGGCCAATGGCTCAAGGGCGAGGGCCAGGCCGTCGAGAAAGACGAAAGCCTGGTGGAGATCGAAACCGACAAGGCCACCGTCGAGATTTCGGCTCCGGCCTCGGGCACGATCTCGAAAGTCCTCAAGCGAACCGGCGACACGGCAGCGGTTGGCGAAGTGATTGGATATCTGGAACTAATAGTGCAAGGTCAGGCCAGCACGGCGCCGACGAGCAACGAAGAAGCCGCCGCAGCCGCGAAAGCGCAAGCCGCACAGACAATCCAGACCGCGCCAAAGCCCAAACGCGAGACTCCGCGCGAGGAACCGCGCCCGGCAGCCAAGCCCGCGGCCGCGGATGGAGCCAAACCCGTCGCGCCATCGACGGAGCCCGCCACGACAGCCGGAAAAGGGGTCGTGATCAGCCAGCAAGTCAGCCGCCCACAATTGCGGCAACGCGAAATGCAGAAGTCGAAGCCGCGGCCCCAGCAGGCGCAGCCTGCTGTCCCGGGCCGCGAAGAAGAAGCGGTGCCAATGAGCCCGATTCGTCGCCGGATCGCGCAGCGCCTGGTCGAGGCCCAGCAAACGGCGGCCCTGCTGACGACTTTCAACGAAATCGACATGTCGGCCGTAATTGCCTTGCGCAACGAACACAAACAGATGTTTCAAGACAGGTACGGCATCAAGCTGGGCTTCATGTCGTTCTTTGTCAAAGCCGCGATTGACGGATTGAAACTCATTCCGCAGGTGAACGCCGAGGTTCGCGGCAACGATATCGTGTATCACAATTACTACGATATCGGGATCGCGGTGGGAGGAGGCAAGGGCCTGGTCGTGCCGGTGCTGCGAGACGCCGATCGCATGAGTTTTGCCGAAATCGAGCTAACGATCGCCGATCTGGCTCATCGGGCGCGCGACAACAGCCTGACGCTCGACGAGCTGCAGGGCGGGACGTTCACGATCAGCAACGGCGGCGTCTACGGCTCAATGCTCTCGACCCCGATCGTTAATCCTCCGCAGAGCGGAATACTTGGGCTGCACACCGTGCAAGATCGCCCAGTGGCCCGCGAAGGCCAGGTGGTCATCCGGCCCATGATGTACGTCGCGCTGACATACGATCACCGCGTTGTCGACGGCCAAGGCGCCGTCACGTTTTTGAAACGTATCAAGGAAGTCATCGAGGAGCCGATGCGAATGCTCGTCGAGATTTGAGGCGTGACAATCGCGGCAAGTCGTCTATGCGGAATAGCGGACTTTCAGCATAATGGTTGACTGACGCAGAGTGACTCGCGTCCACGACAGGACACTAACCCAATCAGCAGGAAATCGATCATGGGAAACAAAGACCGCCGAAAAGAAAAAAAGAAACCCAAGCAACCCAAAGACAAGAAGGCGCCGGCAATTAAACCAGGTGCCATTCGGCTGGCGAAGTAGCGGTTCGAGCCGCAAATGTCGGGCGCGAGCGTCGTGTTTGATTCGAGCTTCGAATCAGCGCTTGCCCAAGCTCGGGCTCAGTTCGATCTCGAAATTCTTGTAGCGCACTTCGGTGGGTCCGCCGGAGTGCAGTTGCAGCGCCATGATTCCGCGCCGCGCGCCGCCGATATCTTCGAGATCGGCGCAGGGTTGGCCATTAATTAACGTGCGGATCTTGCTGCCGACAGCCAGGATTTCGTAGGTGTTCCAGCCCGGCTTCACGTGGGCTTCGCCACTCTTGGTCCACATCAGACCCCGGCCATGTTCTTCGTACAGCTTGCCCCACCAGCCTTCGCCGATATCGGCCTGATAACCTTTCACCAGTCCGCTAGTCAACGCCTCACTGCGGAATTGAATGCCGCTGTTTCCCCGGTTGTCGACCAGTTGCACTTCCACGCGCAGTCGAAAATCGCCAAACGTCATTTCGCTGCGCAAGAACTCATTCTCCTTCAGGCCTTTGGTGCGGCCGACGATTTCGCCATTCTCCACGCTCCAAAGCTTCATGTCGCCTTGCCATCCGGCCAGGTCGACGCCATTGAAGAAATTCTTCAAATTGTCGGGCGTGGCTAGCATTGGCACCTGAACGGGGCCAGCCAAATAAGCCAACAACGAGCGGGCCTCGAAACTAGATAGCGGTTTCAGCAAATCGTCGGGCATCATCGACTGCTGGCTCAGTTGCATCTGGTCGATCTCACCTCGCGGCACGACCACCAATTCGTTCGCGGTTTGCACGGTCAGCGCGTCTGGATCTTGCTGCTTGATAATGCCCGTGATGACGCGACCATCGGAAGTGACGATCACGTTGGGTTGATATTCCTTGGCCATTACGGCGCTGGGATCCAGCACGTTCGAGAGCAAGTATTCCAAGTTAGCGCGGTTGGAGCCGGTGAGCTCGGGCCCAGTCTTTCCCCCTGTGCCGAACAGCGTGTGGCACTGTTGGCAAGTTTTGGAAAACATGGCCCGGCCCAAGGCCAAATCCACGTTGGGCGGCCCGGTTTGTTTTGCCAACTGCGTGTATTTGGCAATCGACTCGGCTTTTTCCGCGCTCGAGTCGCGCGCGATGCCCCACAGCTCGGCAATCCGCTCGTTGATCGAAGGGTTCTTGTGGTTCCGCAATTGCCGCACCAGGTCGGCCGACAGATCGGTGGCCGGGATTTTCTTCTCGGTAATTGCCGCCAGCAGCGTCGTCGCGTAGTTCACGCGTGCAGACAACGTATTGAGCGCGTCGCGTTTTTCTTCCAAACTGAATTGCGGATAGCCCGCCAAAATCACGCCGGGCGTTTGTGCGTCGTCATATAAGGCCAGTCCACGCAAGGCAGCGCGGCGCAGCTCAGCCTTGCCGACAAGCTTTTGCAGGGTCGGCGCCAGCTTCGGATCTTTGGCCGCGAGCAAGGCTTCGAGTGCCTGGTTGCGTTCGGTCAGTTCGGCTTGCGGGTTGACCAGCACCTCTCGCATTTTGGCCAAGGCCGCGGGGTCGCCAAAAGTTAGCGCAAGCGCCGTGGCCTGCGCGGCCACTTGAACATTCTTGCTATGTACCAGTTTGTCCGAAAGGGCCGACCACTGGCTTGGCATCGGCACTTGTCGCCGCCCCTTGAGTCCTTCGTTGACGGCCTGCAGGATCATTAACTGAATATTCGTATTGCTGGCCTTTCCGAGCTGCGCGGTCAATTTGTCGAGGGCCTCGGGCTTGCCGATCTTGGTAATCCGCCGCACCATGAACGAAAGCACGAGCGGAATCTTGCCTTCGGCGGCCAGCGCCAAAGCTCGCGAAGTGTCCTGCTCGGCCAATGGCTCGGCGGCATACCAGAACATCAGCGGCAAATTATGATCGCGCTCGTCTTCGGCATGGGCCAATAGACCTGGCAGAATCGGCCAACGCTTTTCCAAAGGCAAGCGTTGCAAAGCCGAAGCCAAGTACAACCGCACCACTGGAGTAGGGTCCGCTTTCGCGAGCGCCGCGAACTTTTCGAGAATCGCCCCCGATGGCTCGCGTTTGTTATCTTCGCGGACCAGTTGAATTGTCCATGCCCTAACGTGCGGAAAATCATTCGCCAATCCCCCCAAGGCCAACTCATCGTCCAGCCCACCGGTGACGTGCAGGGCCCACAGCGCCCGTAGGCGGCGAGTTTCGTCCGCGTGCTCGAAGGCGATCTTTGCCAGCTTTTGTCGAACGTCTGCTTTTGCGCCTCGCTCTTGCAAAATGCGCCGCGCGTGACGCACGTACCAGTCGTTCGAGTTGAGCTGCAAATCGACGAGTTGCTCATCGCTCAGTTTTTGCAAGTCGGGTTTGGCCGGCTTGGCGTTTTCATAAGAAATCTTGAAGATGCGGCCGTTCGTGCGGTCATGGCCGTTTGTTGCACGATGATGGCAGGCGTTCGCGTCGTACCAATCAATCATGAACGCCTGGCCGTCGGGCCCGTATTGCAGGTTCAGAATCTGCGACCAGGTGTCCCGCGTCAGGCAAAAATCGGGACCCCGATTGCCTTCGTAGCCCGAGCCTTTGACGGTTAGCAGGTCTTCATTGATTCGCTGGCCGTGAATGTTGTTCATGAAAATCTGATTGCGATATTTTTCGGGCCAGCTTCCGCCCAAATAGATCATCGCGCCGGCATGTGCGTGGCCGCCGCCAGCCGCGTCCGAGCGATTGTTGCCCGAGTGGGGCGTATCGCCGATCCAGTGGCGATGAACGGCGTGGGTCTTGATGTCGTCGTACGTGTGACGGTTGAAATGCTCGCCGGCCTGACGCTGATAGCGGCCGCCCTGGATCATGTGATAAAGATGCGGGATGACGCAGGCGGTGCAAAACGCCTGTCCAAAGTCGTTGAAATCGACGCCCCACGGATTGCTAGTCCCTTCGGCAAACAGCTCGAACGCGTGCCGCGTGGGGTGATAGCGCCAAATTCCGGCGTTCAGCGGCGTGCGTGCGTCATTGCCGGCGCCCGGCTTTCCGACTAGCGAGTACGTGAACACACCATGACAGCCGTAGAGCCAGCCGTCCGGGCCCCAGGTGAACGAATTGAGCGTCTCGTGCGTGTCTTGATAGCCCCAACCGTCGAGCAAGATTTCCGGTGGGCCGTCCGGTTGATCGTCGGCATTGCGGTCGGGGATGAAGAGCAAGTTTGGCGCAGCACCTACCCACACGCCGCCGAAACCTAGTTCCAAGCCGCTGACCAGGTTCAGCCCCTCGACAAACACCTTGTGCTTGTCGAACTTCCCGTCGCCGTCGGTGTCCTCGAATATCAAGATGCGGTCTTTGCCTTTTCCTTCGGGCGCTCGAATCGGATAGGTATAGGCTTCGGCAATCCACAGCCGACCGCGATCGTCGATTGCCATCGCAATCGGCTGCTTAACGTCCGGCTCGCCCGCCGCCAGCGTCACATGAAATCCCGCGGGCACGACCATTTGCTTGGCCGCTTCCTCGGGCGACAGACCGGCAAAGGGATATTCGTCGGGCTCCGAAGCGCTGGGAGCATTGGAAAAAACGGGCTTCGTAGCGTGGAGCTTGAAATCGTCG
>JAYVCO010000006.1:0-2536 GCA_043749935.1 Planctomycetia bacterium | reverse complement strand
TGCTCAAGCTGCCGATCCGCGTCGGCCAAGCAGTGCCACTCGCAACACTGCTTGACGAACGCCCGGCGAACGTCGAGGTGATCGTCGCGCTCGCTTGCGTGCGTCCGTCAAGCAGTGGCACAAATGACGACCGACTTTGCGTATGCTATTCTTTTGAACCGCGATTGAAATTGCATACCATTCCACCAGCCACCCGCTTCGCACCTCATGGATTTTCCCCAAATACTAAAAGTTTTGGTTCTGGCCATGGTGCAGGGGGCGGCGGAGTTGCTGCCGGTCTCCAGCTCGGCCCACGTCGCCGTCGTCAGCCGGCTCATCGGTTACGACACCAAGGGCCGCCCGTTCGATTGGGCGTTTTTGCTGGTCATGTTGCATACCGGCACGATGTTCGCCGTGCTGGTTTACTTTTGGTCGCGGTGGAAACCGCTGTTCAAATATCTGCCGATGCTGCTGGGGGCGACGATCGTAACCGGCGGGATCGGCATCGGGCTAAAACTATTGATCGAGCGGTGTTTTCTCGACCACGAACATCACCAAAAAATCGAATCGCTGTTTCAAAACTTTCCGCTCATCGCCGCGGCGCTGTTCGTCGTCGGCCTCGTCGTCATCGCAGCGGGCATGAAAGAAGCCCGTTCGCCCGGCAACATCGAATCGTTGTCGTGGCCGCACGCCCTGATCACTGGCATCGTGCAAGGGATTTGTCTCCCGTTTCGCGGCCTTTCGCGCTCGGGCGCGACGATCTCGACCGGCATGTTTCTGAACATCGCGCGGATGCGCGCGGAAGAATACAGTTTCGCGTTGGCCGTGCTGCTGACCCCGGCGGTCATCGTCTGGGAAGGGCGCGAGATGCTGGAAGCTCATAAGCTGCTGGTCGAGACGCAGCCCGGCGCGGCCGGTTCCGTCTTCGGCGATCTCGGCCAGCTTCTCCTGCCCGGCTTGCTCGGCATGGTGTTTAGCTTCCTCGCCGGGCTGCTCGCATTGCGGCTGCTTTCGGCGTGGATGGAGCGCGGCCACTGGCGTTGGTTCGGGTATTATTGCCTGGCCGCCGCGGCCGTCGTCCTCGCGCTGCACTTTGCATTGCCGCCGATTCCGTAAACCCATTGACACCAGCCCGAAGCGCAAGCGGCGGCGGATCCTCGCGATTCCCCTCTCGCTTGCGCTTCGGGCTAGTGTTGCACTTGGCTCGCCCCGCTAATGCACCGGCAACCCTATTACTTCCGCCGCTGCTTGCGATGTCGTTAGCTTGGTGCCCGGCTCGTGATGCCCGCGGCGAAGGTAGGCTAGCGCCAGCGGCGATTGCAGCTTGGGCGAAAACGTCGCCGAGGTCATATGGCCGACCGATTGCGCGGCGGCTTGAACTGGGGATTGACCGGCGGCAAATAACTCCGTACCCACGCCGGGCACCTCGCCTCCGTCGAACCGCACGCCGCACAGCAGGCGGTTCACGTGCCCGAGCGCGTCGATCCGCGCGACGGTTTCTTGGCCGATATAACAGCCCTTCGTGAAGCTGATCGCCGCTTTGTCCCGCGCGACCTCCTGCGGCAGATTTTTATCGGTGATGTCAGTGCCGAAGTGCGGAAAGCCAGCCTCGATCCGCAGGGCTTCCACTGCCGCCGGAGCGCATTCGTGAACGCCTTCCGCCCGCAGATCGGCTGCGAGTTTCTCGATGTTCGGTCGCTCACACGCGATGAGAAACGCCTGCAGTCCGGCGAAATCGACGCGCCGGAGCGACACGGGGACGTTGAATAATGTCGTCGCGCAGTGGGCCAATCGCTCGGATGGCGGGACGATCGCGCCCTGTCTGGCGAGCCACTTCTCCGTGTCTATGCCCGACAGTAGAACCTCGGACCGTTCCCGCGACCGGTCGTGCAGTTCCACTTTTTCGCGAATCAGATACCGATCCAAGTGCTGCGTGAGACGTTCACCTTGGCCCGGAACGGTTTCCAGCACGAGCGACTCGGGCCCGCAAAAGACAAGAACGTGTCCCAGAATCTTCCCCTGGGCATTCAGCAAAAACGCCTCACAACCGCGCCCCACCGGCAAGTCCTTGATGTTATTCGTGCAGAGATTGTGCAAGAACTTCGCCCGATCCTCGCCGATCATTTCAATCTGCGATCGCGCGCCGAAATCGGCCCAGCCAATGCCGTCCGTCAACGCGCGATAGTCTGACGCAAGGTCGCTCATGGGATCAATTCAGCAGAACATCCAAGCGGGATTTCAGGGACGGCTCAAGTGATTCGGCCGCTTGGCTTGCGCCAATTCGACCGGAAATGAGGCCCGGACGCGAATGCCCCTCCTGGTTGCGCGTGAATACGGTTTTACAACCTACGCATTAGACACGCAATCCACCGAAAGTCTACGAATGTATCGCGCCTTGCGCAAATGGACTTCGCCGAGTGACGGGGTCACGGCTTCTCAGTTGTTCAAAATGTGAGAAGTGTAGGGTGAAACTATGAAAGAGGAGGTCGAGCCGGGTTCACGGTGACCTTGAGTACGTGGTAAATCAGAGGTGTGTTTACCCCTCCATTTCCACACA
>JAYVCO010000005.1:0-15593 GCA_043749935.1 Planctomycetia bacterium | reverse complement strand
ATCTCTTCGAAGGACTGGGAGGCGTGGGGCGTGGCGAAGCGGAAATTACAGGCCTCGTCGAATTGATAGGTCTGCCGGTGACCGGTTCACCCGCTGAATGTTTGGGCCTGGTACGCGACAAGGCGCGAACTAAATGGATGCTGGCCGGTGCGGGCTTGCCGACGCCTGGCTTCTGTTTCATTTCCGGCACCGGAACGATCGAACGCCAGGAGGCCGAGACCTTGCTCAAACAAGGGCCAGTGATCGTGAAGCCGGCTCAAGAGGACGCCAGTCTGGGGATCGGCCCGGACAGCATTGTCAATGATTTCGCCGACTTATTGCGCCAAGTCGAAGCAGTCCAGGCCCGTTATGGCGCGGTGCTGGTCGAGCAATTTGTCATAGGCCGCGAGTTTAACGCCGCGGTCATCGCCCTGCCCCGTCCCGAACTGCTGCCGCTGGCCGAGATCGAGTTTTCCGGCCCTGGACCTCTAGGCTGGCAAATCGTGACATACGACGCCAAGTGGGCCACCGACAGCGCCGCTGACCGTGCTACTCCGGCGCGCTGCCCGGCCAAAGTCGATGCGACAACCGCCGCGCGGATTGGCGAGATTGCGCTAACGGCGTTTCAACTTGCCGGCTGCCGCGACTATGCTCGCATCGACATGCGGATGGATGACCGTGGCCAGATCTACATTCTCGAGATCAACGGCAACCCGGACATCGGTCCTGTGGCCGGTTTTGCCCGGGCGTTGCGAGTCGCCGGCATTGCCTATGAAGAGTTTGTCGAAAGGCTCGTACAGACAGCGTTTGCCCGACGAGAGAGCCAATCGCCGCTGGCTTAGTCTGCCAGTCAGCATCGCCCGACTTATTCATCGACTCGGCGATAAAGCCCCAGGTTTTGCTCGGCCAGGTTCTTGAGAAACACGTCAAGCTGGCTGCCAGGAAAACCGGCGCCGATGCCAATCGTGTAAAGGCTAATGCGCCGGGCTTTGTTGGCCGCCGTGATCGCGACCACGATATCGGACGGCGCGGATATTTTCCCGCCGTGCGGCTCACCGTCGGAGAGGAAATAGATGGCTTCGGTATCGAAACCAAAGGCGGCCTCGAGTGCGTCGTAGGAGGCCGTGTTCGAACGAGTCGCTTGAGAGTTGACGTAGAGCACGGCCGCCTTTTTTGATTGCGCGGTCGCCGGCACAAGCTGCCGATGCCAAACATCGACGGTTCCGTTGAAGACGACCACGCCAAAAGACACGTGCTCAGGCAAGCTGTTGATCGCTTTGGTTAGTTCTCGTTTGGCCGCCGCAATTCGCAGGCCCGTCATGCTGCCGGACGTATCGAGCACGAACACCAGTCGTTCGGCGAACATGGGCAGGCCGTAGTAGTAGCCAGTGTCGCTCGTAATAGCGGTTCGATACGGCTTGCGAACGAAATGCGCGGGGTACTCGAACGTATCTTTGGCATCCTTCCACCACTGCTGCCAGACGGTGCTCTCCATGCCAAAGATTTGTTCGGTGACTTGCGTCAAGTACTCGACCGCGTCGGCTAGGACCTCGCCGTGCAGTTGGTCCAACATTTCTATCAGCGCTTCGACCGCGTCTTTGTTGGGGATTTTGGTCAGCGCATAGACGACGGCCCTGCGCACCGCAAACTGATTCGCAAAAACCTTGGTTTTGGCCAGCTTCGCCAAGGGTGGCACATCGATTACATCGTGATGTTCGCCCAGCACGTCCGCCAGGTTAAGCACGATCGGCAGACCGTTCTTGGCTTCGGCCGTCTTCTCCAAGAAGGCTTTGGTATCGCGCTCGACCGGCGCCACATTCGAAGAAAGCAAAATGGCCAGGAGCGGCGCGGCGGTCAGCCCGTCGTCCTTCTGGTGCACGGCTTTTTTGGCCATCAACATCAGCGTATCGCAAACCTCTTGATTGTCGTTTAGGCCCAATAGCGTGCGATAGGCAGCCTCGCGAACTTCCTCCGCCGGATCGGCCAGACTGTTGTAGATCAGCCTCGCGCCATCCGCGATCGGAAACTCTTTCAGTTTCTTGAGCGCTTCGAGGCGATGGGAAGCCTGCTTGCTGCGCAACTGCTGCTGGAGCGAACGCCGAGCCTTGCCAAACTCTTCAATTCGATCGACCGCCCAACTGAGTTGAGCAGCGAGCGCGGCAATCGCGATTGCCATCAAAAGGTGTCGGAAAAACGCTCGCACGAAGCAACTCCTGGTGCGCCGGTTCGAACCGGGCAAGAACAAACGTTCGCAACGCCACACTTTCATTTCAGCCCGCGAGGCGCGCGTTGTCAATCGGCCTGAACACTGTTCGGATGGCGAGCGGTTGCTGACTAACGCGCCCCGCTCGCTTGCATTCGCTGCCAGAGCTGCCGCAACTGCTCTGTGCCGCGGATTGACAGGCCTTGAGTTGGCAGCTCGCCCTTCGCATAGGCGGCGCGCGCGTAGAGCTCGACCAGATTGCGAGCGTCGACGGCAATCGATGCATTGAGTTTTGCCACGTCGCGAGCCAGTTCGTGTGGTGTTTGGTCCGGCTCGCGCGTGCAGCCGTGCTCCCGCGACCACGCCTCGAAGGCCTCGAAGCTGTAGCGCACCAGTTCATCAAGCGAGTAGCGACTGGCGATGCCAGTGGCAAAGGGATCGGCGTAGGTCGAAAAAGGGGCGGGCGGAACCACAATGCGCACATCTTCCGCATCGGCCGCCATGACGACCGAGCGTTTGCCCCCCCACAGCCCGTTCCAAAAATCTAGTAGCGCCGCCAGAAACGCACGGATCGCGGCAAGCACCTCGGCCCTCGATCGCCACAAGACGTAGAGCACGAACAACGCGACCACGACATAAAAAGCCCATTTGAGCAGTTCCGCAAGTCCGCCAATCAGCGTGTCGACGAGCGGAAACTGCGACGCCGCGCTCGATCCGCCGGGCTGTGCTGGCTGGGTTTCGTTGTTCCTTTGCAGCTCGCTTTGTTGTTGACCACGGCGGTCCGATGGCTCTCCTTTTGACTGCGATTCAGGAGCCTTGCCCTGCTTTGCTTGCTCTTGCGGAGGTTGCGGCGCGCGGTCGGCTTGCTGTTCCGAGTCGTTTGGTGTCTGTTGTGACGAGGACTCCCTCGGCGGTGAATTCGAGTTGTCGGCTTGCGGCGGTTTTGGACGTTCCTCGTTCGATTTCTGGGCGCCGCTCTGACCAGACGAAGATTTGGACTGCTGCGAGCCACCCGGGGATTCACCGGACGAATTCGAGGTTGGCGGCGTTTGACCAGCGTCGTCGCCGGAGGAACCGTTCGACTGATCGGGCGGCGAGCTTTCGGACGACGTTTCTTGCGACTCGTCCGGTTGGCGGTTCGGAGCCGTCCCGGGCTGATCGTCTTGTGTTCCCTCGCGTTGAACCGGCGCGAATCGCGACGCATTTTGTTTGGGCGAGCCGACCGAAAATGGCAGCTCCGAAATCGCATATTCGGCGCTCGGGCGGGGCAGCAGCGCGGCGAATACGAGCAGCACCACGATCATCGCTCCGCCAATGCCGAGCCACAGGTTGGCCATCACGGTTGGCATTTCGACGCGCCGCTGCCGCAAGTAACGTCGCAGGCCCAGAAAGCTGGTCGTCAGCAGCAGGCCCAGCCCGCTGGCGACATAGACGCACAACAGCCAAAACGCCCAACGTCGCCCGCCGAGATTGGTCGCGGGAATGAACCATTGGCCGATGCCAAACAAGGGTAACGCGGCCAGCGAGAAGTAGACCACCGACAAGCCCGGCGCATGGGGCCGGCGTTGGCTTTCCAGATACCGCTGCCATAACCCGCGTCGCGATTGGGGTGAGAAGGCCGGGCGTATGGTGGTGCCCTCGATCTCTCGTTCGGCCGCAGGAGTCTTAGCGCTTGTGTCTTCCGCCTTTCCCTCTAGACCAGCGGTCTGCAACAGTCCTTCGCCCGAGGCGTCTTGATCGTCGTCAATGACCGTGCAATCCCAGGTTAGCCGATGGGCACACCACCAGATTAGTGCGATCAATCCCCAATTGATCAGGAATCCAACCTGGTCGAGCCAGGTTCCTTGAACCTCGACGAAGCGGGAACTGGCGATGCCCACGGGGATAGCCAGTGCGATGCCAAATTGCATGGCCCGCTCGAGCCCTTCTTCGATGGAAATCCGCCCGATCAAGACGGCGGCGAACACGAAACAAGCCATCACCCAGTGCAATCGGCCGGCGAACTCTCCCTGATAGAACACGGCCAGCAGAAAAAACACCAAACTGCCGACCAGCGCGATGATCAGCGCCGGCGTGATGGCGATCACGACATAATCGGCCATAGTTTGGCGAAGGCGGGCCACGGCGACGACCTCTGGGTCACTATTCGTTGTCTTCTATTTCAGTGCAACACGTAACTGCGGCATACCGAGCTAACCGCCGCTTCGTCTTTCAAGTGGCGCGAGTCGATGCGCTCTGCCAGTAAAAGACCGGCGGCCTCGGCGTATTCTCGCTCTTCGAACACATTGATGATCGCGGTGACGGCAAACCCTCGCCGGCGCAAGTTGCCCAGCGCGACGGCCGTTTCCGGTGTGACCGCGGTCAGGATCGCCAGCACGGTCGCATCTCGCGGCAGCCGGCTGGCAGTTTCGATGACCAGATGCATCAAGTCGAGGCCGTCGGTCAACTCGGCCCTGGCCAGGGTCTCCAAAATACGCATCAACTGCTCGGCTCCGCGCCGGGTTTCGACTACCAAGGGTTCCAGCCGATCGCTTTTGATCAGCATGCCCGCGGCCCGTTGGGCGGCGCTGCGAGAACGGATATCAAAATCCCAGCCCTCCTGACGAATTCGATCGGCCGCATCGCGACCATTGCTGACCAGGCCCACCTGTTGACCCATTTGAAACACCGCGTTGGCCAGCGAAGCCGCCGCTGTGACGGCCAGTTCCGAACGATAGGGTTCGTGCCGCTGGTCGAACGAGCTTTGATGATAATCGAGCAGAATCGTCGCGCCGGCCACGGTCGACGGTTCGTAGATCTTGCTGTGCAACACGCCCGTGCGGGCCGTGGCGCGCCAATGGACCCTATTGAGCGGATCGCCCGGCTCGTAGCGCCGGACCCCCGCCACGCGAGTGGGATCCTCGAACAGCCGATAGCTCATGCGCACCTCGCCGATCGGCCGGCGCGACGCCACGTCAAAACCCTCGAGCGGATGCACCTGGGGATAGACCAACAGGAAATGCGGCTCGGTCGCGACGCGATATCGGCGGTGCAGGCCGAACAGATCGCCGGTCTCGATCACCAGCGGCCCAAGCTGGTAATAGCCGCGACGATTGCACTGCAACTGATAAATAAACGTCCTGCGGCCGCGAGAATTGAACATCGCCAATTGCAGCCGCTTGCCGGTGACGCGCAAGCTGGGGGGTTCATAAATCAGCGCGTGCCGGGGCAAAAGGTCTTCCAGCAGCAGCCAGGCGATCGGCAGCGCGCCTTTGTTTTCGACGGTAATCATCACGGCCACCGTCTCACCGATATTGGCCGTCAATCGATTGCACTCGCGCTTGGCCGTCAGATGTTCGGCCCAAGTCCGGGCCAGAAACCGGCTCAGCAGCATCGTCCCGAGCAGGGCGTACATGGCATAAGCCAGCAGGCCGAGGTGGAACACCAGGGCCAGAGTCAACAACAGCGTTGCGCCCAGGAACCATTTCATGATGCGCGGCTGTCGGCCGCCAGCGTGGGAACGGGAATCTCGCTTAGAATCTCTTCGACGATCGCCGCCGCCGTCACTTTGCGCAGCCGGCTTTCGGGCCGCACGATCATCCGGTGCATCAGCACCGACGGCGCGACGCGCTTCACGTCGTCGGGCAAGACAAAGTTGCGACCCAAGATCGCCGCCATCGCCTGTCCGGTCCGAAACAAGGCCAGCGACGCCCGCGGACTGGCGCCCAGGCTCAGCTCGTCGTGCGTCCGCGTCTCGTGGACGATCTGCATCAAATAACGCCGCACTTTCTCGTCGACGTGGACCTCGCGCACAGCACGCTGGCAGGCCACGAGCTCGGCCGCCGAGACGACCGGTTCGAGCTTGTCCAACGGATGCGACCGCTCGAGCATGTCGAGCATTTTCAGTTCCTGCTCCATGCTCGGATAGCCAAGGCTGAACCGCACCAGAAAACGATCCAACTGTGCCTCGGGCAGCGGAAACGTCCCTTCGTGATCGACCGGGTTTTGCGTGCCAATCACCAGAAACGGGCGCTCGAGCACGTGCGTCGTGCCATCGACCGTCACCCGACCTTCGGCCATTGCTTCGAGCAGCGCCGATTGGGTGCGCGGAGTGGCACGATTGATTTCATCAGCCAGCACGATCTGCGCGAAAATCGGCCCGGGACGAAATTCGAAATCGGTTGTCTTCGGATTGAAGATCGATGCCCCGGTGACGTCCGTCGGCAACAAGTCGGGCGTACATTGGATTCGCTTGAAGGAACAGCCAACGCTCGCGGCCAGCGCCCGGGCGAGCATCGTCTTGGCCACGCCAGGCACGTCCTCAAGCAGAATGTGCCCTTCGCAAAACCAGGAAACCAGCGACAGCACGATCTGCGATCGCTTGCCGACGATCACGGTTTCGACATTGGCAATGATCTTCTTGGCCGTCGTCGCAACTTCCGCCATAGCAGCAATGCCTCGCTGGGTTCCGCGATACGATCGAGAGGTGAAACTTAATGCTAACCGGCGGGCCGTGCGTTTGCCACCGGGCCGGGAAACCCCTACAACTCTTCCAGCGACTGGCTGCTTGGGTCGAACCGTTCGAAGAGCAGGGAGGCGACCGTCATGGCCAAGGCCCCTTCGATCATCAGCGTCATCCATGCGGCGGTGGCCATGGCAACGTGAGACTCGCCAAGGATCCAGTAAACCAGCAACACCACCGCTCCGGCAACGCCGCCTGCCACGATGACCAGCAGGATCTTGGCCAGATACGTGAACATCAGCCGCATCCCGAGCAGGAAATCGCCAGGGACGAATTGGCGCGTCGAAGGAAACATCAGAACCAAGATACTGTCGGCCGAGACGAGCAATAAATTGAGCGGCACAGACAGGCAGACGGCCAACGTGGAGATCTGCGTCCACTCGCCAGCAATTGCGGACAAAACCGCGACGGCTACGACTTGAACGACCGTCGGGTAAAACACGGCCGAGGTGATCGAGCCCCAGACGATGGCCCCGGAAGTGATGGGCAAGCTCTTGAAAACTTCGATGTGCAGCAAATCGGTTCGCAGGCCCATCGGCATCATCATCGACATCATGAACCCCACCATGACCATCATTCCGATCGCAGAAAACTCTGATCCGTGCCGGCCGACCATGAGCACGGGCGCCAACATCGCCAGGATGGCGGGTAGGACATAGATCAAGCGGCCCGAGCTGCGCATAAGCTCCAGGAGCTGTCGCCAGGCGATGGGACCGGCGCCTGCAAGGCGCGGGAACCGCGGCAATCCGAAACGCGGCTTGCTGCGCTGGCTAAGTGCTGGAACACCGCCACTGCGTTTGGCACGTTGGAGCCACTCATAGCGCCGCTGGCTGGCCGCCAGACTGGCCTGCAAGAAATTCGCGTCCATGCGGAATATGAGCAACACCGTAGCCGCATTGATCGCTAGCGCCATAGCACCCCACAGCGACAGTTGAGCCCAAGTGGTCGACTGAGCCACATGGCTGAACGCCACGAACGGCGCCAAGATGACTTGCACCGGCCAGGCCGATTCGAGCGCCGTGACCCGTTCAAGCGGAGCGACATCGGCTTCGAGGCCACCCACTTGCCAGAACGAAAACCACATCAGGACCGCCAGCAGCGCCAGGCCGATCGTTCGCCAACGAGTGAAACGTTCTGAAAGCCAATCGACGACGAGTGTAAAAAGCAAGGAGGTCATCTGGACGAACACGAATGTCAGCCAAAACCCCAGCATGAGCGCGGGAGTCCATAGTGGAAATCGCCATAGAAAAATCGGGATCAGGATTGCGTTTCCCAGCGGCGCCAGAGCGCCCAGTAGCAGCTTATATGCCAAGAGTTGGCGGCGAGAAAACGGGCCCAGGAACAAAAACTCGACTTCGGCCAGACTGAAGGTAATCGAGCCGGTGTTGCGCCCCATCGCCACGATGAACAACCAAAAGCCAAACAGCGCCGGCGGGCTCACGAACCAAAGATTGGTCATGATCGGCGTCTGAGGTTGTGCGATCACCAGGTTTGGCACAATCATCAACGCCAGGAATCCGAGCGAGAACAGCCCCAAGAGCGCGCCCTTGGGAGTGCTGACGGCTCGCCGCAGCTTGCGCCAGGCGGCGCGAGCTCGAAGTTTGCAAAGCAGCAAGAGCGTCGAGTTCATGTCAAGTCGCCGTGCCTTCGATGGCCCGGAAAAACACTTCTTCGAGCGAAGCGTCTTGCCCGAGCTTGCTGAACGTCGCTCGCGCTTGTTCGATCGGCCCGCAAAACAGCGCGCGTCCTTTTTGCAGAATCAGCAGTTCGCTGCACAGGTCCTCGACCAGCGACAACAAGTGCGAACTGACGATGATCGCGGCGCCGGCGGCCGCCCGGTCGAGAATGGTCTTCTTCAAGGTGCGAATGCCCTGCGGGTCCAAACCGGTCAATGGCTCGTCGAATAGCAGCACGGCCGGATCGTGCAAATAGGCACAAGCCACGGCGACTTTCTGGCGCATGCCGCGCGATAGTTCGGAGGAAATCGTGTTTCGCTTTTCCGTCAGCTCGAACAATTCCAAATAGTGTTCTGCCTTGGACTCGAACTGTTCGACCCGGTAAGCCGACGCGATGAACTCGAAGTGTTCCCAAACGGTCAGCGAATCGAACAGCTTGGGATCATCGGGAACATAGGCGAGTTGACGCTTGGCGGCGATCGGCTCGGCCACGATGTCGTGGCCCGCGACCATCAGGCGACCGCGCGTCGGGGGGATAATGCCCGCCAGCGCTCGCAACGTGGTGGTCTTTCCGGCGCCGTTGGGACCGACCAACCCAAGAACCGAGCCGTCGCGGACTTCGAAACTCAAACCGGCAACTGCGGTCAGGTCGCGATACGTCTTGTGATAGTCGACCACTTGAATCACAGGGCGGATCCTATAGCGCAAAAAGGAAAACGTGTTGCTCGCGCAACCTCAGGCGATGACGCAACCTAGCACGGTGGCTGCTCGATTACCAGCGTGCAACCGCGCGAAGGCTCTTGCTCAGACGGGTTGCCGATCGGCGTGCAGGTAGACGAAACTCTTTCCGAGTCGGCCGCCGTAATTACCGGCCGAGATCTTCACCAGGCCCGGAGTGTCGACCGAGGCTTGAATCGCTCGCTGTGTGGCTGTCGCGATACATTCGAGATCATGCCCGTTGATGATGACTTCCATCACCGAGCCGACTCCCGGCGGAAGCTTGCTATCGGACCCCAGTGTTTCGCGTAGCGTCGGGCAATATTCGGCGTAGGTGCTGGCGATCGTAAACGAGTAGCGGCTGCCGGCCTTCGATCCGCTCGCGGCGACGCCGCCGGGAAAAGGAGTGATTACGCCTGGCACTTCCGAGGCGGCGACCTGAGCGCGTTCGGCGGCCGCGAGTGCCGCGTCTTCATTGACGCCCAAGAACCACAAGTTGCCTCCCATCAGTCCGTCGCGATAACCAAAACGACGATCGATGACAAATTCGCCGGCCAGGATCGGCACGATCCAAACGGGGCGGTCCCAACGATGGCCCCGCGACTGATAACCATCGCCGAAGAATGCCAGCTTGCGACCCAGCTTGAAATGCTCCTCGGATTCGAGCAGATTGAAGCAGGCGGTCGTCGGGCAAGTGAGCACATTCTGGCTGATGCGCACCAGCAGAGAACGCTCGAGAGCTTCGCGCCGATCTTTACGAAACCTGGGAACATGGAGTTGCACGATCGCGCCCGGACGGCCGTCGGGCGTCGCGAACGACTCGTCGCCACCCGGACCAACGTAGCGGTCGATTCCGGCCTCGCAGTCGCACAGGATCGTGCTCGAAGCATTTCCGGTGGCCGCGGAGACCGCGTGGTCGAGCCACTTGCGGTCGCGAGCCGTGATCAGAAACTCGGCGTAGATGCTGCGAAACGCTTCGGCGAATGTATCTTCAACCTCGGCGCGATCGGGGACTGCCACCGCTTATCGCCCTTTCCCCGGGTAAATCGCCTTCTCGGTGATGATCTTATCCATGAAGATATCGTGCGACTGAGTCGGTATCTCGGGAAAGATCTGGCACTCGAAAGCCAGGGCCACCAGCGGCGCGTCCAAGCGAGCGTGCTCGAGCAGCTTGTCGTAATAGCCAAACCCGTGGCCCATCCGCGCACCGTTCGAATCGAAGGCCACGCCGGGGACCATGATCAGATCGATTTCTTTGACGTCGACCTTCTTGCTCGGCAATTCTCGCAACTCGGCTTTGGGCTCGAGGATCTTGTACATGCCGATCGCCAGCTCGTCCATGTTCTCCAACAGAAACAGTTCCAACTGGCCGTCGGTGCGACAATAGGGGACGACGATCCGCTTGCCGCTGGACAAAAGGGCGGGCAGAAACTGCCGGGTGCGAACTTCGGTCCGGACATCGATGTAGACCATCACCGAGCGGGCCGCCGCGAATTCGTCAAGGCTCGCGAATTTTTCGCAGATCGCCTGGCTCAAGGGCTCTTTGTCCGGCTGCGCCAGACGATTGGCATGGGCCTGTTCGCGAATCGATTTTTTCAGGCTTTGCGATTCCATCAGTTGTTCGGGAGTCATTCAAAAGCATCCTGCTGCAATGTCGAAAACAAGCTCCAAAATGAGCTCGCTATCGACGATATCGTACTGGCTTTATCGGCAAAGGCAATCCGCCTTTGATCGGCTGGCCGGATCGTGCGGTCGCTTGCGGCGTGAGAGCACGCAGGGAGCGCATGACTGGCGAATAGAAATCCCGAACGGTAAACTGTCCCGACAAGCCCGGTCGGCATCACAATCGGTCGAACAGCGATTCCAGGCTTTCCCTTTAGCGTAGAATAAGCAGATGAGCAATTCCTATTTGATCGCCGGCTGTCGCACTCCAATTGGCAAGTTCTTGGGCGGGCTGTCGTCTTTGCCTGCGCCGCGATTGGGAGCGGTCGCCGTGGCCGAGGCGGTGCGTCGCGCGGGCCTGCCGCTGGATGCGATCGACGAAGTGATCATGGGCAACGTGCTCTCGGCCGGCCTGGGCCAGGCGCCCGCGCGGCAAGCTGCGATTTACGCGGGACTGCCGAACACGATTGCGGCAGTAACGATCAACAAGATGTGCGGCTCGGGGCTGAAAGCGGTGATGCTGGCCGATCAAGCCATTCGCGCCGGCGATGCCGAAGCTATCGTCGCCGGTGGCATGGAAAACATGAGTCGGGCACCGTTTCTGCTCATCGGAGCTCGACAGGGTTGGAAATTCGGCGATCAGCAAGTCCGCGATTCGATGCTCCTGGACGGCCTGTGGTGCGCGTTCGAGGATATCGGAATGGGAGCAGAAGCCGACTATATCGCGGAGTCGCGCGGCGTTTCGCGCGCCGATCAAGACGCATTTGCAGTCGAAAGCCATCGCCGTGCCGCAGCCCGCTCGGGCACGAAGCAGGACGAAATCGTGCCAGTCACGGTTCCGGGCAGCAAGACAGAAACGGTCATCAGCCAAGACGAAGGCCCGCGCCCCGAGACGACGCTCGAAGGCCTGGCCAAACTCCGACCCGCGTTCGACAAGTCGGGCACGGTCACGGCTGGAAACTCGTCTCAACTGAGCGACGGAGCGGCGGCTGTGGTGGTCGTTTCCGAAGCAATTGCCCGTGCGAGTCGCTCTGGATTGAAAGCCAGGATCGTGGCCAGTGCGACCAGCGGCGTCGCGCCAAAGGAAATCTTCATCGCCCCTGTCACGGCCGTGCAGAAGGTTTTGGCCAAGGCCAAAATGACGCTGGCCGATATCGATCTGATCGAGCTCAACGAGGCGTTTGCCGCCCAGAGCCTGGCGTGCATGCGACCGTTGGAAGCATCCGCCGAAAAAACCAATGTCCACGGCGGCGCGATCGCATTGGGCCATCCGATCGGAGCGAGCGGAGCCAGAGTGTTGGTGACGTTGCTCTACGCTCTGGCCGAACGCGGGTTAAAGCGCGGCCTGGCATCGCTTTGCCTCGGCGGCGGAAACGCGGTCGCGATGATCATCGAGCGCGAATAGATGCGCAGCAACACAAGCTCATGCCGGCTTTGTTCCGATTGGTTGGGGCGAGTATGCGCAGCAATCCACCGGACAAACATCGTGGCTGGGACCAAGTGTTCCCAAAGTCCTTCGCGGCGCGCCGGCTACGCGTTCTTCGATGAGCTCGCGAATCATCGCCACAAATCCGGGATGGCTGCCAACGGTCTCGGCGCGGACCATGTTCAGTCCAAGTTCACTGGCAAGATCTTTGGCTTCCATATCGAGATCCCAGAGGATCTCGATGTGATCGGACAAGAAACCGATCGGCACCACGACGACGTCGCGCGTCGCGCCCTCGGTGTGCAACTGACGTAGCGCGTCGCCAACGTCCGGCTCGAGCCAAGGCTGCCCTGGCGGACCGCTGCGGCTCTGGTATGCGAGTTGATAATTGGCCACACCAAGATTTTCGGAAACCAGTCGCGCGGCTTCTTCGAGCTGCGCCACGTAACTGGCGGTCTTGGCCATTGCGAGGGGAATGCTATGGGCCGTGTAGATCACTCGGGCCTTGGCTCGGTTCTCCGTTGGGAATTGCGAAAGGGCCGCCACGACGCGCTCCGTCATCGGCCCGATAAAACCTGGATGGTTGAAGAACGCGCGAAGCTTCTCGACTTGCGGAGCAGTGGGGCCGACGACCTGTTGGGCTCGCTCGATGTCTTCGCGATATTGACGACACCCCGAATACGAACTGTAGGCGGAGGTAAAAAAACCGAGCGCGCGGCGCACGCCGTCGCGGGCCATTTCCGCCAGAGTGTCGGCCAGCATGGGGTGCCAGTTGCGATTTCCCCAGTAAACCGGCAGTCGCGGACCACGTGCGTCGAGCTCCGCCCGCAATGCAGCCACCAGTACGCGATTCTGGGCGTTGAGCGGGCTGACGCCGCCAAAGTGCTGATAGTGCGCGGCCACGTCGAGCATTCGGCTGCGTGGTACGTTCTTGCCACGCAGAACGTTTTCGAGAAACGGAAGAACGTCGTCGGGTCCTTCCGGTCCGCCGAAGGATACGACCAGCACGGCATCGTAGAGAATTGTCACCGAGCTACCTTGAAATGCGCGGGGAGGCTCGCTTGCGTCTCGAAGACCCAGCGCAATGGCCGTTGCGCCATGAAGAGAATACAAAGAGTGACCCCGACGGGATTTGAACCCGTGTTATCGGCGTGAAAGGCCGGTGTCCTAGACCAGGCTAGACGACGGGGCCGCAGGCGCTTCAAGGCTGAAGACGCGTAACGGTGTATAATGGCCGAGCGGTCAACTCGTCAAGTGGTCTGTAGCGCAAGCCAGACGACTGGTCGCGCGACGAATGCTAGAAATGGCCGACTGTTTCGCCGGCCAAGCGCGTAAAAAAATGCCGGTAATAATTCCGGCGATGGAAACAAGTCGGCGATTGGAAAAACGAGTCTCGCTTGAGCTTTTAGGGCTCGCCCGTCGATCCATTGGCGTCGGCGTCGGCCCTTTCACCGATGGTCGCGTCGCCAATTGCCTTGTCGCCAATCGTCATCTCGTTCCGGCGAATCGCATCATAGACTTCACGGCGGTGTACCGGCACTTCCTTGGGAGCTTCGACTCCGAGCCGGACTTTGTCACCGCGAATCTCGACGACGACGATCGTAATGTCGTTGTTGATGACAATACTTTCGTTCTTCTTGCGGGAGAGTACCAACATGGCCATTCCTTCGATGTAGTCGCGGGGCTTCCTTTGTTTTCCACACCCCCTACACAAGCCCGTGCATCTTTGCGACTTCCGCAGCAAATCAAGGCACCCCCCTCTCGTAGGGACCGACACCTTTTCGCACAGCTCTTGCTACCATTCACTCTACGTACTCACCTCACGGAGTCAAGCGTTCAAGTGCAGACGAAATAGTATTTATTGGCAATTGTCTACTTAAGCAGCACAGGATTTGCAGTAGAGGCCTGGCATTTGCGCCCTTGGAAACGTCCACTTGCGACCACGGAGCGTGAAAGTAAAAATATCCCTAAGACTCAATATGAAAAACACTTAAGGCGACTTCAAACGTCCGATTCCAAGGCTCGCAGGAGGATCGCGGCGTCTGGCGGTTTTTATAGCCATGCCATCTCAGATCGGCGGGACAAAAGGAGCCTAACGGGCAGAAACCGTTGGGCGTTCCCGGGCGGTTCGACTAGCACGACACCTTCTGCTCGCCTTGCCGTAGCCGACCATACGAATCAAGCGATGACCGGCGCGCTATGACGCTGTTCACTGCGCGCCCCTCGAAGTTCATCGACCGACGTTGATCGGAGAAACGCATTTCAAAATCAACGAAATCGAACTTTCAAGCCGGTGGCGCAACTCGCGGTAAAGAGCATTGTGAAATGGGCAAAGAATTGCTTGTTGAAGGATTGATGAAGCGAAAAAATTCTGCATGTTTTCAGCGACGATGCCTGGCATGAACGAACTGCGGCGTGCAACGTCGCTTGCGGACCCACGCGCGCTGTCTATAATAAAAACATTCCATGAAGCATCGCTTGCTCGTGCGTTTTACCGCTTATGGGATGGCAGTTTAGAAGCGCCAGTTGACTTGTAGGAACGAAATAATGGGCCGATGGTTTCGTGACATTTGGGACGCGGTCTACACGGTTGCCTATGGACTGTGGATTACGATGCGCTATTGGTTGATCACCTATCGCCCCGAGCGCAAGACCTTTACCGAACACTTCGAATATCCCGAGTTGCCCGTGCCGGTGGCGGCTCGCTACCGCGGTTTTCACCGCTATGACCTGACGACTTGCATCGCTTGCGATCAATGCGCCAAGGCTTGTCCAGTCGATTGCATCTACATCGGCAAAGAGCGCGTCACGACCGGCAAAGGCTTCAAAATCACGGGCTTCACGATCGATTATTCGAAGTGCATGTTCTGCGCTTTGTGCGTGGAACCGTGTCCCGTGGATTGCATTTTCATGGGTGCCACGCACGATTTGAGCTGCTACAGTCGCGATGGATGCCTGGTCGATTTTGCTCGGCTGCCAGTGGAAGTAGCATGGGGCAAAGCCACGCTCAATCCCACCGCGGTTGCCGCGTCGAAAGTGATCGTCGAGCCGGTTCACGGCGGCCCCAACCAATGAGAGCGCAATTCTAATGTCACCCGAACCAAAGTCTCCCGAGCCATCTGGGTCTGAGCAAGACTCTCGCCCGCGCAAGCTATTTACGGTGGAAAAGGCCAACAGTGTGTTGCCCCTGGTGCGGGCGATTACGGCCGATCTGGCGCGGCTTTCGCGCGAAGTGATCGAGCGTCGCGAACGACTAGCACTGCTCTCGGCCGGCCGCAGCGCGACGGCCAAGGATCTTTACAGCGAAGAGCTCGCGCAAATCGAGGAAGAATTGGAGAAGGACGGCGAGCAATTGCAAGCTTATGTGGAGGAGCTTCGCGAATTGGGAGTCGAGCCCAAGAGTGGCCCCGAAGGGCTGGTCGATTTTCC
>JAYVCO010000004.1:0-4286 GCA_043749935.1 Planctomycetia bacterium | reverse complement strand
GACCTCTTGAGCTACCGCAACCTACCCGCTTCTCGCATCTCTAACCGCTAGAGCACCTCTCCCATGAATTCACCGCTTCGCTCCCTGATTGCTAGTGGCACGAAAATCTGGCTCGACTCGGTCGATCCGGAGCTGATCGCCAAGAACCGAGCACTGGGAGCGACCGGAGCTACCTCGAATCCGATCATCGTGGCTGATCTGATCAAAACGGGCCGCTTCGATGCCGAATTGGACGACCTGATCCAGCAAAAGCTCAATGACGAGCAGATCGCCTGGCGAATGACCGACAAACTGGTCAGCGAGGCGCAAGCCGTGTTCCGCCCGGTCTGGGACCAGACATTGGGAGATGACGGCTACGTGAGTTTCGAGCTCGACCCGCTTCTGGAGGACCCGCAACTCGGACCACCCCACGCCGAGCGCGTGGCGCGTTACATCGAGTTGGGCAAACTTTGGTCCAAGGGGCACGTGAACCGGATGATGAAGGTTCCGGCCACGCCCGCGGGAATTGATGCCTTGGAAGAACTATCGGCTGCCGGCATCACGCTCAACGTCACGCTCATGTTCACCGAACGGCAATACGAGGCGGCTCGCGACGCGATCTGGCGAGGCGCTCAGCGATATGGCCACTACGGTAAGTTCAAGAGCGTCTACAGCATTTTTGTTTCGCGAGTCGATGTCTATACCGAACAACATGTGCCGCAACTCGCGCCGGCTGCGCAGGGCCTGGTGGGCATCGTTGGGGCGAAACGCATCTGGGCCCAGAACCAGCAGTTTTGGCGCGACAAGAAGCTGCCTCTGTCACAAGAGATCGTTTTCGCCAGCACCGGCACCAAGAAACCGAGCGACCCACCGTGGAAATACGTGGCTGCCTTTGCCGGTAGCGATATCGAGACCAATCCGCCGGCGACCAACGATGCGGTAGAGAAAAGCGGACAGACTTTTCAACGCGACGTCGACAAGCTGCCTGCGCAACAGATCCTGGAGGAAATTGACCGCACCGTGAACGTCGAGCATCTCGAAGCAACACTGATGTCCGAGGGCATCAAGAAATTCGCCGACCCCCAAAAGGCCCTGTTGGCGCTAATTGCTCAGAAGCGAAGCGCGCTGGCCGGAAGCCATTAGCAGTGACCGCAAAGTTCCTTTTCCCGCGATGCCGCAGCCTCTTTCAGCAAATCAACAGGTGGCTAATGGCGTTTGAAATACTGAACTTCGCGCTCGTGTTTTTCGGCGGCTGCGCGGTTGCCAAATGTGCCCAAGTTGCGACGTTTCCCGGTCTTTGGGTCCAACTTACGCGAATACAAGCGGTACTCTCCCGAGGGTAGTTTGCGGATCATGCTTTTTCCTCCTTCGCCCGAAGATTACGAGTTTGCAATTCTCATACCCGGCGAAGTCGAAAACATCTGGGAACTTGATTACCTTGCTGGGCTCTCCGACAAAATCCTGAGCAACTCACGAAAATCGACTGGTTTGATCAGGTGGTCGTCGAAACCGGCCGCGCGGCTACGCTTGCGATCATCCGCTTGTCCATAACCCGAAATTGCGATCAGCAGAACCTTGGCGAAAGCGGACTCTCGTCGCAGCGTTTCGGCCACGCGATAACCGTCGATGATCGGCAGGCCGATGTCGAGCAGAATTGCTTCCGGCTGGAAATCGCGGGCGACTTTGAGTGCCGTCGGTCCATCGTGGGCGATCTCCACTTCGTGACCAGCCCGCCTGAGCAAAGCCGCAATACTGCGAGCCGTATCGAGGTTATCGTCGACTACGAGGATTTTCCGGGGCGCGGATCCGCGCATCACAGGCGCGGCGGGGGCCTTCGTTTCGAGCGTTTTATCCGAAATAGGCAGGCGAACCGTGAATTCGCTTCCGCTACCCAGGCCCTCGCTTTTGGCCGTCACGCTGCCGCCGTGCATTTCGGCCAACTTTCGCGCCACAGTTAGTCCGATCCCCAAACCTCCCTGGGACCGGTCCAGCGATTTATCGACCTGCGTGAATAAGTCAAACACCCGCGGAAGCATGTCCGAAGGAATCCCTACACCCGAGTCTCGGACCTGAAATACGGCCTGACCATCCTGCCGGAAGCACCGCACCGCAATCGTTCCTCCCTCGGGCGTATACTTGGCCGCGTTGCTCAACAGGTTGGCGAAAATCTGTTCGATTCGCGTGGAGTCGACATCGAGCGGCATGGGATCCTTGGAACAGTCGACTGAAAAAGACTGCTGCCGTGCATCCACGGTTTGTTTGACGGTTGCCACGGCTCGATCAACCAGCGTCGAAGCATCGATCATTTCCCTTTGAAGCTGAATCTTATCTCGCGTGATCCGCGAAACGTCCAAGAGATCGTCAATCAGATGGGCCAGATTCGTGACTTGCCGATCGATGATCTCCTCCGTCTCATCTTCAGCCCTGCCTTGGATTTTCGCGAGTTGGTTGGCATACTTGATGGCCGCGAGCGGATTGCGAAGTTCGTGAGCGAGCATGGCCAGAAATTCATCCTTGCGTTGATCGTCGGACTGGATCTTGGAGTAGAGCAGCGCATTGTCCAACGCGATCGCAGTGCGGCCCGCCAGGTCGGAGGTGACCGCCAGGTCAGCCGAGCTGAAAATGCGTGACGTCGATGCGCCGACCAACAGCGCTCCGAGTTGCCGACCGCGCGCCAGCAAAGGAAAGATCGCCAGTTTGCCCAGGGCAAAGCCCAGCGGCAACAGGGCTTGCGACACCCCTCCGTTGTCCGCGGCCAGTGCGATTTTCTCGTTGCCCAGATCGAGCATCTGGAACTCCGACCGACCCAAGGACAGGGCCAGCATTTCGGCTATCTTTTCATCGCGCAGGCGCACGACTGTCGCCTGTCGAATGGCGATCGATCCATCGCGGCCCGCGGTCCATGCCAACTGCGTCTGACAGGTCTCGCCGCTGTCATCGAGCAGGACGACGGCGCAGAGGTCGCCGAGATAAGGTACGGCAAAGCGTGTCAATCCCGTCAATGTTTCTTCGACAGCAAGGGAACTGCTCAGGACCTGGCTAGCCTCCGCCAGAAACGTGGAACGGCGTATCGCCTCTTCCGCCGCGGCACGCGCCGCCTGCTCGCGCACCAGTGCAATCCGCTCCTCCGCATGCTGCCTGATACTGTTGGTCATGTGGAAAAGCTGCACGAACACGCTGACTTTGGTGCGCAGAATCTCCGGCACGATAGGCGTGAGAATGTAGTCGACCGCACCGAGTGAATAGCCTTCCGAGGTATGCATTTCGTCTGCGTAGGCGGTGACGAAAATGATCGGGGTATGCGCGAATCTCCTCCGTCCGCGAATCAGTGACGCGGTTTCGAAACCGTCCATCTCCGGCATTTTCACGTCGAGCAGGATGACGGCAAACTCCATCTCGAGCATGAGTTTGAGTGCTTCCTTGCCGGAATTCGCGACCACGACATTCTCGTTCAATTCCTCGAGAATGGTCTGCAGGACCAGCACCTTGTCCGGATGGTCGTCGACCACGAGAATATTTGCCTTGTTGGTGCTGCCGGTGTCGGCGAGTTCATGCTTTGCAGCGCTGTGCATGGCGGGTACTTTTCCTGGCCGGGTCTGTGGCAGATTCTGAAAGGTCAACGCAGCAGCCAGGACCGCAGCACGGCCAGCATCTGCTCGATATCGACGGGCTTCGACAGATAATCCCATGCCCCCGCCTCTATGCAGCGCTCGCGGTCGCCCTTCATGGCCTTGGCCGTCACGGCGATCATCGGCAAGTCCTTGCATGCCGGCATCTTGCGGATCTCCCTCATGGTGTCCAAGCCGTCCATCTCCGGCATCATGATATCCATCAGCACGATATCGATGTCGGATTGCTTGCGTAGGATGTCGATGGCATCACGACCGTTGTCGGCGGAAACGATCTTCATCGCCTTGTCTTCCAACACGGCGGACAACGCAAAAATATTGCGTATGTCGTCATCGACGATCAGCACGCGTTTCCCGGTCAGTGGCCTGTTGGATTGATATATCTCCTCGAGTATGCGTTGCTGGCCGACTGGTAGCGCGGCTACCTTGCGATGCAAACAGAGCATGGTCTGATCGAGCAATCGCTCGACGGAACGGACCCGATGCGTCCGCGGATTATTGCGGCTCACCCGTTCGAACTCATCGTTCCAATGGCTTCCGTCGTCGTAGACGATCATAGCGGCCGCGCGGCCGGCGTGTGTCTGGTGAACCATTTTGGCTACCTTGTCGGGAGAATCGAGGCCGGCAGCCGTATGCATCACCACGCAATCGAAGCGCTGATTGCGCAACAAGGCCAGC
>JAYVCO010000003.1:0-16285 GCA_043749935.1 Planctomycetia bacterium | reverse complement strand
AACAATTTGAAGCAAATCGCCCTGGCGGTGCATAACTACGAGGGTTCCCGCCGGCTGTTTCCGCCTAGTTTCTGTTGGAACCGAGTGGCCGGCGACAAGGGTGGAAGTTGGTCGGCGTTTGCCCGCATCTTGCCGTACGTCGAAGAGCAAAACATCTACCAGAGCGTCGACTTCACTCAAGGGTACAGCGGGGCTTTGTTGCCCAACGGACCCAAACTCATGACCACCCGCATCGCGATGTTGCTGTGCGGATCGGAAGCGAACGACACGCCCAAGCTCGATGCCGCGGGAGCGCCGGCCAGTTATCCGCTGAACTACGGCTGGAACTTGGGACCCTGGTTGATCTACAACCCGGTCCAGAATACCGGGGGAACCGGGGCATTTTTTCCGAACAGCAACCTGCGGGGCAAGGATTTCAGCGACGGATTGAGCAACACCCTGATGATCGCCGAAGTCAAGGCGTTCACGGGCAGCTTTCGCACGACTGCGACTCCGATGAGTGCCACCCCTCCGGTCAACCCCAGCGATGTTTGCGCCTTTGGCGGCACTGCGAAAGTCGGACCCAACCCTAGCGACAATGGCGGGCATGGCGAGTGGGTCGACGGCAAGAGTTTCGAAACGGGGATGACCACCACCTTTCCGCCCAATACCACCGTGTCGTGCAGCGCGAGCGGGATGAGCTACGACATCGATTTTGTCAATCAGAGCGAAGGGGGATCACTAACTGTCTCGACCTATGCCGTGCTCACCTCGCGCAGCTATCATCCCGGCTCGGTCAACGCGGCCATGATGGATGGCTCGGTTCGTTCGGTGGCTGATAGCGTCGACCTGAACCTCTGGCAAGCCATTTCGACTCGAGCGGGCAACGAAATCGTAGAACTGCCGTAGGGTCCGTCCGCATCAAATTCCGTCGGCAAACCGAAGTCCTGGTGTCGAGCCTCGGCAAGACAGCAGACTCCCCTTAGATTAAACTTCACATCGTGTCGGTCGCTGGCGCGTCGGGCGCTGGGTAGTGGAGCGACCGGCAGTTGCTGTTTTGCGTCGGCCGGCGTCCGCGGAGCAAACAGCCTGATTAGGGGCGAGACGCGGCGGGAGCAGGTTCGATGCAGCGGCCAGCCGGTCAGCTCGGGGGGGACCCGGCCCTTGATTTTCTCCGGAGCCGCATCGACTACGAGCGGACCTCGAGCGTTCCCTATGGCCAGCGCGATTTTCGCTTGGATCGCATGCGACAGTTGTTGGCCCGCTTGGGAAATCCGCAGCAAGCGCTCAAGATCGTGCACGTTGCCGGCACCAAGGGCAAAGGATCGGCGGCCGCGACCATTGCCAACATCCTCACGGCTGCCGGTTTTCGCACGGGCCTGTATACCTCGCCCCATTTGGATCGGGTCGAAGAGCGCGTAATGATCGATGGCCAGATTTGCCCGGCCGAGGCACTGGCCGACCTGATCGGGCGCATCCAGCCCGTGGTCGCCGCGCTGGACGCCGAACCGACGCACGACCCGCAGTTGTCGAATCGCGCGACCTATTTCGAGATCATCACGGCCGCGGCGCTGTTGCACTTTGCCGAGCGCCAAGTCGCTGCGGCTGTGCTGGAAGTTGGCTTGGGGGGCCGGCTCGATTCGACCAATGTTTGCCAACCGCTGGTCTCGCTGATCACGAGCATCAGTTTCGATCACACGCAGCAATTGGGCCCGACGTTGGCGGCGATTGCTGGCGAAAAGGCCGGCATCATCAAACACGGGGTGCCCGTGATCAGCGGCGTCACCGAGCGCGAGCCGGGCGACGTCGTGGCTCGCGTAGCCCGTGAGCATGGCTGTCCGCTAGTGCAACTGGGGCGAGATTTCGATTTCACCTATCGGCCGCCGCGGCATTTGGAAGCGGCTCCTCAACCGGCGCGGATGGATTTTCATGACCGCGCCATCGGCAGGCAAACCGAATTGATCGATCTCGAAATGAATTTGATCGGCGCGCATCAAGCCGCCAACGCCGCCGTGGCGCTGGCTACAGTCTGCGAGTTGCGCCGCCAGGGATGGAAGATCGAGGAAGGGGCGATTCGGCGGGGCCTCTCGAGCGTGCGCTGGCCGGCGCGCATCGAGGTGGTGCGACGAGAGCCCACGGTCGTTCTCGACGCCGCGCACAATGTGGCTTCGGTCGAAGCCTTGGTACACGTCTTGGAGGAAAGTTTTTCGGCGCGCCGGCGACTGCTGGTTTTTGCGACCACGCGCGACAAGGACAGTCGCGGCATGTTGTGCGTGCTGTTGCCGCGGTTTGACGAAGTGATTCTCACCCGGTACTGGAGCAACCCGCGCGGGGTCCCCACGGACGAACTGGATCTCCTCTGCGAGGAGCTGTCGCCCGTTCCGCGCCACGTGTGCGCCGATCCGGAAACCGCTTGGAACCTGGCGCGCCAAATCGTCGGGCCGGATGACCTGATTTGCATCACGGGCTCGTTCTTCATCGCCGCCGAAATGCGGGCCGCCATGCAGAGCGGGGTCTGACGACTCGACTCCTGAAGCGTTTTTTTCGGCTGTTTTGCCCGCTAGTCGGCACGGGAGCAGGCACCGGCTGGTGCTCGTCGCATCGCGCGACTTCAGCAACTATAATAACGCTTTACCCGCCGAGCCTGTCGATTGTCCCTCGCCTAAGGAACCCGCCTGATGCTTTGCACGCGAATCGGCACGCCTTGCGTGTTGCTGCTGGCCCTGTTGCTTTCTGCGAGTCGCGCCGTCGGTGCCGAGGATACAGTGATCGCCGATCCGGTCGTGGCCAAATTGCACGACAAGGTGGTCCGGTTTTTGGAGAGCGTGTCGACCGAAACCAATACCGCGTTCAACGAGCTGCTGTTGGGCAGTCCGCTGTCGGAACAGAAGGACAGCGTGCGATCGCTGGTCGACAAATCGAAGGAGATCGCCGATCGATACGGGGTGTTCCGCGAGAGCGAGCAGGTCAGCGCGAAACGGATCGGCAAGGACGTGGTGTTGCTAAAGTACCTGTATAAGTGCGAGAAGTTTCCGGTGCTCTGGTACTTTGCCTTCTATCGCGATTTCACGCGCTCGACCGTGGCGGGAGATGATTATTGGCTCGTGATCTCGGTCCGCTTCGATACGCAGATCGAAGCCTTAGGATATTAGCGGGTCGCGCAAATCTCAGTCGCGCTTCGACCAATCGGACTGCCAGTTGGCGTCGTCGTCGTTGTCCAGGGGCGGCGGCAATTCGCCGACGACATCAATCAGCCCGGCCTCTTCGGCCTGGTCGCGTCGCAGCTTTTCGATCAGCGCGACAATGTAAGGATCAGCCCAAGGGACAAGATCCTGAAAGCCACCATGCAGACGAGATCCAAGCGTGTCGCTCATAGGAGGTGCCTCTATCACTGTGCAGCAAATGGTTCGTGCCACTCTTTCCGGCCCTTTCCCAATTGGATGTGATGGTTCGGGTGGCCGGCACTTCGGCGGCGGACTGCCGCGTGGGGCCGGTCATTGATCGAGATGATGACCGGCCCTAAAGCAATTCGTGGGCCAATGGCCCGATTATTCCGGAGAACTCGTCGAACTGGTCAAGCCGGCCAACGACTTAGGGCATTCCACCGGCCGCCCGGGGTACCGCCGGGCTGGTGCATAGGCGATACAAGACGAGCAAGAATTGCAACGCGATTGCATGCAAAGTGCATCGACGCCGGTCAACCCAACGTGATTGTGACATTCGGCACAAACCCCGCCCGCTCCGCGATCGCCCGAGTTTCCTCGCGATTTCTGCGTCCTCGCAGGCCAGGGTTCACCCTGGCAGATTACGTCATCATCGCGCGCAGGATCGGCCGGGCCAAGCGACGACCCTTGCGCCTCGCCCCGTCTTATAATGCTCGCCATGGAAACTACCACGCGCAAACCTCGTCGCCGCTGGCTGCAAATCAGTTTGCGCTCGATGCTGGCGATCACGACCCTGATCTGTGTTTGGTTGGGCGCGCAAGCGAACAACGCGCGCCGCCAGCGCGAGGCCGTGACAGCCATCGAGGCCGTCGGCGGACGCGTCGTTTACGATTACCAGCTCAACGCAAGGGGCTCGTGGATCCAGGGCGCGGAGGTTCCAGGCCCAGAATGGCTCCGACGGCTACTTGGCCCGCATTACTTCTGTCAGGTTGTGCATGTGCCCGACAACAACGTATTCGACAGACCCCAAGAAGTCACGGATGACCTGGTCAAGCAGATTGGCGGCCTGACAGGCCTTCGCTCTCTAGGACTTCGGGATTGCGTGAACGTTACCGACAATGGCATTGAGCAGCTTAAGTCGCTTCACGCGATGAAGACATTAGATCTCGAATCCACACAGGTCACCGAGCGAGGTCTGCGAGCCCTTCGATCGCTGACGAAGCTCGAAACGCTTGGCCTCGACAATACGAAACTGACGGATGCCGGATTGAGTGAATTGAGGGCGTGGCCAAACCTAAAACGACTTTTCTTTAAAGAATGCCCCGAGGTGACCGACGCGGGACTGACGCACATCAAGAATCTGAATTTGCTCGAAACCCTTTCTTTCTCCAAATGCTCGCAGGTCACCAGCGCCGGGCTCGAACAGCTTGCGGGCTTGTCGAGCCTGACGCGTCTCAGCGTGATCGATTGCCCGGGAATGAACGACTCCGCCGTGGCGAGTCTCGTCAATCTAAAACAACTAACCTGGCTCAATTTGACCGGAGCCAGCTTGACGGATGAATCGCTTGCGACCATTGGCAAGTTCACCGCCCTGAAAGAACTAAAACTTGCGAATTGCCACCAACTTTCAGGTGCCGGTCTTGCGAATTCCAAGGGACTGACTGAACTAACCCATCTTGATCTTGGGCATTGCCTCGACTTGCATCAAGGACTTGAATACCTGACTGATCTGCCGCGGCTATCGCGCTTAGACCTTAACGGAACAGGATTGAGAAACGATGGACTAGTGCATGTGGCGAGGATTCCAAAACTGTACGGTTTGTCTCTCTCCGAATGCCAGGAAATCGACGACGTTGGAATCGCACATTTGGCTGAAGCCAGCAAACTCGATCAATTGTGGCTCTCCGGATGCGGCCGCGTCACGGACGGCAGTATCGAACACCTTTCGCGCCTCACGTCTCTCAAGGAGCTGAAAGTAGACGGAACCCCAATGAGCCCCGCGGGAATCGCGGAGCTGCGGAAGCGATTGCCAGGCTACGAAGTTAGGTCTGAGCCTGATTGAAGCTACTCGTGCGCAATCTTCTGCTGCAGCACTTCCACCGCTCGCTGCAGTTGCGGATCGAATTCGGTGGGTGATTTGCTGGCCGGTTCGGCGGACGTACTGGCGACCGCGGCCGGTTCGGCGCTGGTTATAGGCACGGCGGCCGGTTTGACTCCGGGCATGGGCAACACGTCGCGCTCGCGACGTTTTTCGGCCCAGGCGGTCCGTTCCTTTTCGTCGAGCTTTACTTCGCAGCCCGCGTCGGGCTTCACTCCCCACTCGTCGGTTTCCTTGCTCGTGCTCATCCGGTGAATGTTCTTGCCGCTGGGTCGCCAGTAGCTGGCGATCGTCAACTTCAGCAAGCTCTTGCCCCCTTCCACCGGAATCACACTCTGCACGGTGCCCTTGCCCCAGGTCCGCTCACCGACGATCGTCGCCCGACCGTGGTCTTGCAAACAGGCCGCCACGATTTCGCTGGCGCTGGCGCTCTTGTCGTCGACCAACACGACCAGCGGCAAGTCTTGATACGCGCCGTCGCCGGTGGCCAGATACCGGTCGCGCTCGCGCGCGTCGCGACCCCGCGTGCTGACGATCACGGCGTCCTTGGGAATGAACAGATTGCAAATCCGCTCGGCCGATTGCAGCAGCCCGCCCGGATCGTTGCGTAAATCGATTATCAGGCCCCGGCACTTCTGCTCGGTGAGTCGCTTCAGGGCCGACTCGAACTCGCTGAACGTGTATTCGCCAAACGTGCCGATCCGCACGTAACAGATGCGCTGGTCGCCAGGCAGCAGAAAATTCCAGCTGCCGTCGGTGTCCCGGGTGTCGCCCAGCACCGAATCGGTTTTGATCATCGCCCGCACGAGGTGAAAATCGAGTGGCTCTTCGTGCCCCGCGCGGCGCACGCTGATCGTGACGTCGTCACCGGCTTTCCCGCGCAGCAAGCGCAACACATCCTTCAATTGCAGGTTCTCGGTGCTGCGGCCTTCGACCGAGACGATTTTATCGCCCGCGAGGATGCCCGCCTTATACGCGGGCGTGCCCAGCAGCAGGCCCATCACGGTCAGCTCTTTTTTTGGGCCGTCGAGCATCACCTCGATGCCGATTCCCCCGTAGCGCTGGTCGAGCGTTTCCTGAAACTGCCGCATTTCGCTGCGCGGCAGGAACGACGAATAGTATCCAGCTTGCCGACCATGCCATCGAGGGCGCCCTGGAACAACTTCTCGTTGTCGACCGGCTCGACATAATACTGGTCGATCGTCTCCATCACTTCGGCGAACCAGCGGCCGTACGGGTTGCGCTCGGCCCGCTCATAGCAAGCCAGCGAAAAAACGCCGATCACCAACAATAACCACAACGTGCGACGCGGCATGCGCTAGCTGACTCTGTTCCCGAGGCAAAAAAGAGAGACGCAGAATACTTTTATCGTATCCGCTCCGGTCGACGGCGGCAAAGCCGGAGGAAAACGCGAGAAAGAGGAGGGGAGATGTCTCCGGCGGGCCGGGCCGTGTCTACTGACACCAGTAGGTGTGTCTACCGACACCAATAGGCCGTGTTTATTGACACCAGTCGGTGTCGTCCGGCGGGCGGTATACGAAGGCAAGGCGGATGTGACGCTTTGCGCTTGGTGAAACACGATCGCCATGAACTTCCGACTGGCGATTTACGAAGAATAGATGGCGACTACCGAACCGATGCTAATACTCGTGGGCGCCGCCCCGTTCACCCAGGCCGGTCGCTTTCTTTTGGGCGACCTGGCGGACCAGTTTGGCGTCGACTTCGGATTTGAGCTTTTCGAGCGCCGCTTCGATCGTCATCGCGCCCAAGTCGCCGTCAATCCGATCGCGGACCGACACGGTTCCTTGCTCGGCATCGCGCGGGCCGACGACGAACATGTAGGGGATCAGCTCCAACTGGGCGTCGCGTATTTTTGACCCCAGCTTCTCTGCCCGGAAGTCGCCAGCGGCGCGCAGGCCGGCGGCGCGCAGCTTTTGTTCGATCTCGCGGCCATAGGTTTCCGATTTTTCGCTGACGGTGAGCACGCGGACTTGTTCTGGCGCCAGCCAGAGCGGAAAAGCGCCGGCAAAGTGTTCGATCAGCACACCCACGAAGCGTTCCAGCGAGCCCAACGGCGCGCGATGGATCATCACCGGCCGGTGCGGCTGATTGTCGGCGCCAATATATTCCAGGGCGAAGCGTTCGGTACTGGGCAGGTTGTAGTCGAGCTGCACGGTGCCCAATTGCCATTCGCGGCCCAGACAGTCGGAGACCACGAAATCGGCCTTCGGTCCATAAAAGGCCGCTTCGCCGCGCTCAATATCCAAGTGCGGCAGGTTCACGCTGCGGCAGACCTCTTCGAGCGCCGCTTCGGCCCGTTGCCAGGTCTCGTCGCTGCCGACATATTTATCGCTCGCGGGATCGCGAAAGCCGAGTCGCACGCGGTAGTCGTTCATACCCAAGGCGGCCAGCACCGATTGGGTCATTTCCAGACAACCGCGAAACTCATCGCCGACTTGCTCTTCGGTGCAGAACAAATGGGCGTCGTCCTGCGTGAAGCCACGCACCCGAGTCAGGCCCCCCAGCTCGCCCGATTGCTCGTAGCGATAGACCGTGCCGAACTCGGCCAAGCGCACCGGCAGGTCGCGATAGCTGCGCGGCTTAGATTTGTAAATCATGATGTGATGCGGGCAGTTCATCGGCTTGAGCAGGTAGCGCTCGTCTTCCGACATCACGATCGGTTTGAACTGGCTGTCGGCATAGTAGGGGAAGTGGCCCGAGATCTGATAGAGCTCAACGCGGCCGATGTTCGGTGTGTAGACCGGCTGATAGCCGCGCTTGGTGAGCATTTCGCGGACGAAGTTTTCCAAGATGCCGCGGATCATGGCCCCCTTGGGGAGCCACAGAATCAGGCCCGCGCCAACCAGCGGGCTGGTGGCGAAGAGTTCCAACTGTTTGCCGAGCACGCGATGGTCGCGGCGCTTGGCCTCTTCGACCATTTTCAGATGCTCTTCCAGCTCCTCTTTGGAGAACCAGGCCGTGGCGTAGAGCCGTTGCAACTGCTGGCGCGTGGCATCGCCTTTCCAATAAGCGCCCGCGATCGACAGCAACTTGAACGCGCCGATCGCGCCGGCGGTGGGAATGTGCGGACCGCGACAGAGATCCAAGAACTCGCCCTGGCGATAGAAGGAGACGGTCGGGTGATCGGCGAGTCCTTCTTGAATGTGCTCGACTTTGAGCGCCTGGCTCAAATCGCGGCAGATGGCCAACGCCTTGTCGCGCGGTTCGTCGATGCGCTCGAACGGCTCATTGAGTTTGATGATTTTGGCCATCTCGGCCTCGATCGCCGGAAAGTCCTCTTCCGACAAGGGCCGGGCCAGTTCGAAATCGTAGTAGAAACCGCTGCCGGTGGTGGGCCCGAAGGCCAGTTGCACCCCCTCGAACAGCCGCATTACGGCCCGGGCCATGACGTGGGCCGCCGAATGGCGCATGACGGAGAGCGCCTCGGGATCTTTCTTGGTGAGCAGCCGCAGCGAGACTTCGCCATCGGCGGGCAGGGGGGCGCTAGCGCCCACGACTTTGCCATCGACCTCGGCTGCTAGCGTGGCCTTGGCCAGGCCGGGGCCAATCTCGGCCGCCACGTCCATGGGCCGCACCGGCCGCGAATATTCCCGCGCCGAACCATCGGGCAATTTGACCTTCAGCATGGATTTTCGAGTCCGTTTCGATACTTGTGGGCGTGCCGAGGCGAGGTGAACGGGCCGGCATCGATACAAAGGATGCACCAACCGTGAGCCCGGTTCACAGCCAAGGCCAACCGCTTGCCGCAAAGTATAAACCACGAGCAGCTTGTGACAAGTCGGGCCGCGCGCCGGGGCCGCTGAACGATGAAGTCGACGCGCGGCAGGCGACAACACAGGCGACGCGCGCAGGCCTTGACGGTAAGCCTGCGAACCGTCAGATTTGTGGATTCCAGGCAATCCCGCCTAGAATGGGAAGCGGCCCGCCGAAGTTCCCGCCGAAGTTGTCGAATCGGCAGGGCGCGCTTGAGGCACAAAGCGACGAGCGGTCGTTAAACGCCAGGGCGGGATCGAAAGAGTCTGGAGCAAGAGGGCGATTAGCTCAGTTGGTTAGAGCACTAGCTCGACAAGCTAGGGGTCACAAGTTCGAGTCTTGTATCGCCCATTATAATGTAAGTTGAACGCCGAACGTTAGTTAAACGTACCTGCTTGTGTCGGGCAGTGTGGCCTCATGACTCCCAATTCCTCCGTAAATTACGGAGGAAAGAAATGGAGCGTGCCACATGCCCCGCAAAAAGGGAAAAGTTCCCAGCTACTGCCTGCACAAGGCCTCCGGCCGAGCGGTCGTCCGCCTCGATGACATCGACCATTATCTAGGTGAGTACGGCAGCGACCAAAGCCACGAGCTTTACCAGCGGGCGATCGCCGAGTGGCGAGAACGCCATCGTAATCCGGCGACCCAGGCGGTCAAGCAGATCGTCTCAGCTGGTGGGGTCACGAACCTAACCATCGAAGAGGTGTTGGGCCTGTATTGGTGCCATGCCAAAACGTATTACGTTAAGGACGGCCAGCCCACTGGCGAACTCCACAATCTGAAGTACGCGATGCGGCCGCTCCGCAAGTTGTACGGCAGCCTCCGGGCATGCGAGTTCTCCCCATCAGAGCTCAAAGCTCTGCGGCAGCACCTGATTGAGTCTGACCTCTGCCGTACGGAAATCAATGCGAGGATCAATCGCGTTCGCCGTATTTTTCGGTGGGCCGTGAGTGAGAAACTCGTCCCGGCAAATGTCCACGCAGAATTAGTGTCCGTTACCGCCTTGCGTTTTGGTCGGACGGAAGCTCGGGAAACTGAGCCAGTCAAACCTGTGCCCGACGCTTGGGTCGAAGCACTCCTGCCGTTTGTTTCCGACGAAGTCGCGACCATGATTCGCGTACAACGACTGACCGCCATGCGTCCCAATGAAGTTGCCTGCATGCGGATCTCCGAAATCGACATGTCCGGTGAAACTTGGATTTATGAACCGCGGGAGCACAAAAACCAGTACCGAGGCCATCGCCGGCAGGTGCCGCTGGGCCCCAAAGCTCAACAGCTAATCACTCCCTATATGGATCGTGCAGCGACTGACTTCTTATTCAGCCCAGTCGGGGCGGAAGATCGTCGCAACTCGCAGCGACGCAAGCTACGCAAGAGTCCGCTGACGCCTTCTCAGGCCCGGCGAACTCGTGTGGCTCGACCGCGACGTCCTAAACGCAATCGGTACGGGGTCGATTCGTACCGGCGGGCCATCACCCGTGGAATTAAGAAGGCGGCGAAAAACGGCGTTGAAATCCCGCACTGGTCCCCGAATCAACTTCGGCATTCCCGTGCGACGGAAATTTGCAAACTGCACGGCATCGAAGGAGCACAGGTTAGCCTGGGGCATGCTCACGCTAAGACCACCGAGATTTATGCCGAACGAAATCTGGAGCGAGCCGTTGCAATCGCGAAGGAAACAGGCTGAACGACATTGGTGTTGGTTGGAACCGTCGACTACGATTTGTGTATTACTGAGTCTCAGTGGTGAGCGGGAGCATTCATCTATGGCCGACGAAGAACAAGTCGAAGTCGATTCGTGCGAAGCGAGAATTCCATTGCCGCTGGCGTACAGAGCCGGGGTGAACTTAAAGCGACTTCACGTATTAGCCTGCCTTGAATGCGTGAGCATTGCCTCCGCCGGTCAAGTCGATCAGATTTTCGGATGCTTCGTGTGGAACGTGAGAGAGATAGCCGCTCCCAAGAATCGGGATGCAGTCCAGCGAACACTGGAAGAGTATCACAGGAGATTTCGGGAATACGGGAGTGCCGATCGAGCCGAGCGTTATGCGGAGTATTGTGCTGCGTTGGACGGGCCTGATAAGGAATCGATATCGGATCGCGAAGTCAGCGACGATATTCTGTGGCCGGCCAATGAATACCTCAACAACTTGCGACAAATGCTCGCTAACTTGCTGACCGGGCAAGCACTGATGGCATCGGGGTTCGGACAGACGATTGAGCTTGGCCGATGGTGGTTTCAATTTCAGCTTGAACTTGCCGAATTGGAGCGATTGGAGCAAGAAAAAAGAGACTTATCTGCCCAGAGTCCGCCGATGCTCTTCAAACCGAATATTGCAGTTTCGAGACCAGATCGCGTAGCCGTAATCTGCAGACGGCACACCGTTGAAATCGTGTCGTCACAGTCATGGATAGCCAATGTTGGACAGCGGCTACGCGAGCTGGCGTTGGCACCGGATTTGGAAATGCGGCTAGTCAATCAGCCGGCGGAAATTAGCACATTAGACGACTTGATCCAAGTCTGTAATGAGGCTGACCAAGTTTTTGAGCATGTGGAGATACGCGAAAATGAACTTACCACGCCTTCGCCGCCGTGGGGTTATTTGGACCTTTGGCTTGACATTCAGAAGGGCGTCTTACGTCGCAAGGATCGAGCTCCTCAGGTTTCGCTTAGGGCTCTTGCTTGCTCCGTGCTTAAGTTACTTATTGACTTCAAGGATGATATCACGTCGACAGCGGCAATAGGGACGGCTTGGAAGGGCGGGGAGCCACCTTCGGACTCCGTCTATAGCCTGATCTCTGGCCTTCGCAAGCAATTAATAGAACTCGACCTTGGTATTAAGAACAAAAGCGGAATTGGATATCAGTTGGTTGAGCTCAAGGATGCGAAACCTCGACAATTGAAAGTGGCTAAACGGTCGAAGCCTCGAAGTTCAAAGTCCTCTCTAAAGAGTGGCACGCTAGCGGGAAGTCATACGAAACGGAAGAGCTGAAGATCTAAGCGAAGGAAAACATCAGCCTTGCATTCTAAAGTCAGCCGAGAATGTGTGTTTGCTACTTGGCACTGTCGAGGATCGTGTGCGTAGATGGTCCGCAGGTCCGCGGTAAGCATTGACCACTTACCGCGACGGAGTGCTTCTGCACCTACACCTCACCGGTGACTGAGTCCCAGGGCCGACCGATGAGCGGTCCGTGCGGCAAGGCACACCACTGAGGTACGTGAGCCAGTTACCAATCGTCCCGTTATGCACATAGCACTAGCTGCCACCGGGCAGCTGTACGATACTTCGGGTCGTACGCTGACTCATTCAGCCTAGCACCAGTGACTCTCCTTTTCTTCACCACACCACATATCAACGTGGTTGGTTTGCACGCTGGGAGACGTCTCGATTGCTCGATTCCCAGTCAATGCTCACTGAACGGGTCAGTTCTTGATCCGCAACTCCACGGAGAGCCGCTTGCACCTCACACCCAGCCTTGGTGATCTGGGTATTGGCAACGCGTTTCCACGTTGATTCTGCTGCTGACCCGACGGGATTTTCTGAGCAGGGTTCAACTCCACTTCGTACTCGCGACCAAGTTCTCAGAATAATTTGATCGTAACCCGACACGTCGTCATGGCTTAGTACGATCAGAAATTTCTCAGAATCGCTACAAAGTCAGTCTCAGATTTCGTCGTTACCGTCGGTTGCATTGCGTGTTGATGCCAACTGATGCGAGGCCGACGATGACGATAGACATTTCCCGCGAGCCCCTTTTGACTTTCGCCAAAGCCACTAGATATGTCCCAAAACGACGGCTTGGTCGTGCCGTGCGGCCCAGCACAATCTGGCGGTGGCACAAGCGAGGTGTCGTCGTTGACGGTAACCGCGTCTACCTCGAAGCGGTGAGGACACCGTCCGGCCATGCAACTTCCGTGGCGGCACTGGAACGGTTCTTTGGCCGGCTCACTACACAAAGTACATCGGTGGCCTTGCCTGCCGTGCCACCTTGCATTCTTAACGAAGCCGTGCAGAACCTCGATCGCGACGGGATCCGATGACCACGTCAACCTCAACCGGGTCGCTACATCAAAAAAATAGGCACCGCAATCGGCCTCCACAGCCGCGGTGCCTCAAACAAACCCCCGATCAAAGGAGTGTGTTCAGGTGTCCAGTATAACAAATCGCCTTCATGAAGTCAATGGCCACGTCCATATCCCACTTATTCTCAGGACAGACTCACGACATCAGATCTATCCGTCAGAGTTGAATGACGATCGTCGCCAAGAAATCCAGCGGCTTTGTGCGGAGTCGACCGTAAGGCCAGTTTTCTTGATTAACGGTCTGCTCACGTGGACCGACGAAGAACGATGGATGGTCCTCAAGCTCATCGCTACGATCCCCAACGCCAGCGTGACCGTGGCCGAAGCAGCGGATCCGACAGACCTCCTCGGAGCGGTTGTCGAGTTAATGGTCGGCACGAGTGACCCAGATCACTGCGGTCGTGGACACAGGGCCGCAGTCCAGGCGGCTGCCCTGACGCACCCGACCGAAGCGGCAGTATGTGCCAGCCGGATTTCTGATCGACTACGGGAACTTGGTGTCAGTGGTGCCCGTGACGACCCATCCGTGTCGGGACGGCAGGGTGGGGCGGCTGCCGTTCTTCGTTTGACAAAAAGAAACCATGTGGTTCTGAAGTAATCGAACGCCCCAGCGACGAACGGGCCGACGCTGGGGATCTTTGTCATGCCCGAATGAGGAGGGAATGTCATGTACGTGCTTTCTATGAACATCGGTGGCATCGAGGGCGGGGGGATGGATTTCGCGACGCTGGAACAGGCTCGCGAATATATCCAAAAGCATCCGCCCGAAGAAAACCACGAAATGATTGACGAGATCGTGGAATCGTTGCGTGATGAATACCCCGATTATGTCCTCCTGGACGTTCTACCGAGCGGGCATCGAAAATGGATCGACGTCGACGAGTTGATCGACGAGTCGGACGAAGAGTGCTGATGCGGCCCGTAGCGAGACCGGGCGGTGTTGGTGGAGGCAACACCGCCCGGCATTTTTACATTTTGCCAGCATTGCTCGACTAATGCGGCTGGCCAATCCAAAAAACGAGGGGCACCACATTCGGCCGCCACAGCCGCGGTGCCTTGACGACCCCATCCGTGTCGGGAGTGATCGCATGTGTATTTTAGCAGTTTTTCTTTCGCGACTCAACTGCGGCTACAACTCGCAGTTGTTTCCACACGTCGCCCGCGATCGGGACGTTGAGCGTCATCGATTGCATCTCGAAATGCATCAGTCTAGCCCGACCTTGACTCACGTAGTCCGGTCGAAGCTTTCGCACGACGCACTAAATTTCGATTCCGCTGCAACGCACGACCGGCTCTGTAAGTCGGCGTCGCCAGGTTTGTAATTTTAGAGGCCGACCATCGGCCAGAAAGGTACACAACCATGAGTAAGCCCTTTTTTCCTGAAGGCCCCTATCGAGGCAAGATCGTCGGTCAGCGACTGTCCAAAGCGGGGACCGGCACCGAGCAACTTGAGCTTGATGTTGTCGTGCTCGACGAGTCAAGCCGGGGCCTAACGCGAACTGTTTATCATTACTTTACCCCTCGATCGATCGAGTTCACGCACGAAGTCTTACGCGAGCTGGGGTTTACCGGGCAAAAAATAGAATGTCTCGATCCGCGATCGCCGGGTTTCGTCAACTTAAGTGGCGTTGAATGCGAGCTCTACTGCACACACGACGAGTACCGCGGCCGAGTCTACGAGAAATGGCGGATCAATACGCGACGAAAACGCGTGGCGGCACCGCTCGACCTCAACGAGATGAATCGGATCGAAACTGTTTTCGCGAATGGCCTCAAACAACTCGGCCGAGAGTCAACACGCCCGATCGTGCGGCCGGCACAGGCCGTATCGCCGCCAACTTATACACCGTTTGCTACGCCGCCGACATTACCCACGCAGCCGACACCGCAGTCAACCACGCCGCCGACGGCGGCAGCTCAATCAGGTCCTCAGCCAACACCTCACGCACCCACGCCGACGGCCGCAAATCGAACGCCTGGCCCAGCATGGACGCCACCAACGCGTACACCTGCATCTCCACCGGTTGCTCCAGCCGCTGCACCGAACTCAGCGATGCAGGCACCGCAACCCTTCCTGCCACCTGCACCGTCACAACTGCGAGTGGCACCGAGTCCATGGTCAACACAACCAGCAACGCCGCCCGACGTGCCATCGAACGGGCCACCGGCAACAACACCCTCGGCAGCGTCACGGCCACCAATGCAGCAGACGGATCCGACAGGCCGGGGGGACATTCCGTTTTGACCGTAGTCGTAGATCACTGTCGCCACGTGAATATGAGGAATGACGATGTCCATTCTCTACGCCATTAAGGACGGGGCCAAACGCTTCGAGGTCTCGCAATCACGAAAGCTAAAGCAGTTAGCTTGGGTGGCCGTGCCAACGGAGCATGATGGCCTTGGATTTCGCCGTCTGATGGCAATGGCGGATGGCATCGAGATCTTCGGTGCTTGGATCCTGCTGCTGCAGGTAGCGGCAAAATGCACCCCTCGGTGGGTCTTGCGTGATGAGACCGGTCCTTTTTCCGCCGAGGACCTGGCACTCAAGACCGGATGCCCCGCGAACGTGTTCACAAGGGCACTTGAAGTTCTGAGTAGCAAAGAGATTGCGTGGATTATTACCAGCACGATGCCAGTGTCCTCCCAGCACCCTCCGAGCACACTCCCAGCGTGCTCCCAGAACACTACCGCTACATACAGACAAACAATACAAGACGAGACAAACACCACAGGCGGGGCGACGTCCATTCAGCATGCTGGCCAGAAAGAGGGAGGGGATGTAGACATTTTGCCAATTGCCGACTCGCTCGACACGCCGGAGTTCCTCAAAGCCTGGTCGCGGTGGCAGAGCTACTCGCGAGACAAGGGCCGCGTGTCGCTGCTGACTCTGGAGGCCCAGCTTCAGAAATTTGCCGAATGGGGCCCGGCTGCTTCCATCAAGTCGATCGAGGAAACAATCACCCGCGGATGGTTGAAGCTCGTCGAGCCCGAAACCATGGCTGACGAATCACACACCGGTCCCCGTCCACTGACGCCCGATGAACTGAAAACCTGGGGACCCCAAGGATGTGCCATAAGTAATGCGGCTGCCAAGGAGCCTGAAAAATGCAGTTAGACAAAGTCCCAGAAAGCCTCAGGGTACTTCCACAGTGGGTGCTGTGGCGATTGGTCACCCGCGGCGGCCAC
>JAYVCO010000002.1:0-16429 GCA_043749935.1 Planctomycetia bacterium | reverse complement strand
CAACGGACATCACCACACCGTCAGATTCACTCGCTTGCGCTTCGGGCTTGTATAACACTACGCCTTCAACTGCTCATCGTGCCGCATGCCGCTGGGAGGCTGATCGGCGACGTGGACGTTGGCCAGTGCTGCCTTGGCTCCGGCGTGCTGCTCGACGTCGTTGTCTTCCCATTCGATCGACACTCCGCCGCTAAAGCCGGCCCGGTTGAGTTCGACCATCAGCTCCTCGGTGCTCGTCGCGTCGCGGGCCGTGCCGGCGGTGACAAAGTTCCATCCGTTGTATTTGTCGCCCATCGGCTTGTGCCCGCCCAGCCGGCCGTTGCGCGTGTAGCCTCGGGCCACTTGCACCCCCTTGATGTGGGCGCAGTGAATGCGGTCGCCATAGGCGCGAATGAAATCGACGCCTGAGACCCCTTGCCACTCCATGTGCGAGCAATCGAAATTGAATCCAGCGGCCTTGGCGAATCCGGCGGCATCGACTGCGGCCAGATAATCGCCGGCGCTGGCGATGTCGCCCATCGCCCGTTCGCTAGGATGACATTCGAGGTCGTACGTCGTGCCATATTTCAAGCAGGCCTGAAAAACCGGGGCGAACCGCTCGACGAGCAATTCGAGGCTCACTTTGTACACGTCGGGAATCGGGTGGCCGCCGAGCGAATTGGGCAACGGCGGAAACAAGAACCAATGGCTCCAGCAGTGGGCCGGCGAGCCGACGAAGCCCGACACCGGCACCACGCGGTCTTCGAGCTTGCCGACAAAGTGCGCCAGTCGCACGGTATTGATCAGTGATTCAGTTGCCTGCCGTCTGGCAACTTCGGCCACGTCGCCAGGCACATAAAACGGATCGGTTCGCGGCGGGTTGTGCCCCGCGGCGCGCCACTTGGAGTAGGCCTCGACCGATTCTCCGCCGAGGAATTGAAGTGTCTTGGCGGTCGGTTCATCGCCCAACGCCTGACCCTGCAAGTGGGCGGCGATGGACAAGATTTCGAGGCCCCGACTTTTGGCCTTGCCGACGCGCTCTTCGGCATAAGCCTTGGCGCCGGCATCGTCGCCGCATCGCTTGAGGTCGAGCTCCCAACTGGCTTCCTCCCACCCGTCGAACCCGGTTTGGGCAATCCAATCGAGCCAGCCTTCTTCAGGCACGTTGCCGAACTGCCCACGAACGAGTCCGATCTGATGATAAGAATGCTTGCCCTGCCGATGCGTGGCGGTTTGATGATGGCCCATGGTGCTCGATGTCTCCGTTGCGCGATGCAGTTGCTAGAAGGCGAAGATGCGAATGGTTCAGTGATTCTATCGATTTCCGGCTGAGCCCGGCATCTTATTGAATCGGGAGTGAATTGCAAGCAGACCGATCGCGTCAGCTTCGCCAACGGCTACAATGAGCGGCCAATCAGTCTTCGTAGCCACTATTCAGGAGGGAGCGACCCGTGAAGTTGGCCAAGATCCGCGTTGATGGTCGCGAGGGCGTTGGTGTGGTGGAGGATGAGGCCGTCACGCCGCTGATGGCGTCGGAAAAGTTCCCCACCCTTGCCGCGATCCTCGAATCAACCGAGCCGGCTGCCGTCGTCCGGTCGTTGTTGGATGAGAAGGCGCAGCGACGTTCACTCGCCAGCGTGACGCTGCTGGCTCCGATTGATTGCCAGGAGGTTTGGGCGGCCGGGGTGACTTATCGTCGCAGCCAAGTGGCGCGCATGTCCGAGTCGCAGGGCGCCGCGTCATTCTACGACCTGGTTTATGCAGCCGATCGGCCCGAGTTGTTCTTCAAGGCCACGCCGCACCGCGTGTCCGGCCCGGGCCAAGGTGTTCGCATTCGACAAGACGCGCGTTGGAACGTGCCCGAGCCGGAATTGGCGCTAGTGCTCAACTCACGGCTCAAACTGGTTGCATTCACGATCGGCAACGACATGAGCTCGCGCGACATCGAGGGCGAAAACCCTTTGTATCTCCCCCAAGCTAAAGTCTACGACCAGTGTTGTGGTCTGGGTCCGTGGATCACACTGGCCGAGGATATGCCAAAACCGGAAGCCATCGCTATCGAACTGAAGGTGGAGCGGGGCGGCAAGCCAGCGTTCGAGGGCACTACGTCGGTTGGGCAAATGGCGCGTACCTTCGACGACCTGGTTGGCTGGCTTGCGCGCGACAATTCTTTTCCACAAGGAGTCATTCTGCTGACGGGTACTGGCATCGTGCCTGGCGATGACTTCACGCTAGTGTCCGGCGACACGGTGAAGATCACGATCGGTGGAATCGGAACGCTGGTGAATTCCGTGGTGCAAGGCCCGAATCGCTAGCACTTTGCGTGGTGGTTGAGAGGGTTTGTGGCGACTCGGCGAGACGTCCGCGCGCTCGACCAATGCTATCCCAGGCGCTACAATCGATAGGACCGGCACAGAACCACAAGTTTCCGTCATCGGAGGAGGGAAAGCCGGCCACGTCATTTCTCTATTTCCCGGCGCCGGGGACAACCCTCAGACCCGCTACAACCGGCGGCTATAAAGGCTAGCCTCATAAAGGTTTGGTGCAGTTACAGATTACCAAACCGCAGGGATCCGAAGGGTCGGCACCAGCGCCAGGACCGGAGTGCTCGTTACGACTGGAGAAAGTTTCTAAAGTCGCCCCCCTCCGCGAAACGAAACTAACTTCGGAAGGTTTGTTCCGGCAAGCAACTCAAAGTGACTGCCAGCCGGAGCAGACTGACTGCAGGGGGGAACCTGCCGGCAAGGCTTTCAGGCTTTGCAAAGAGTATGCGGTCAATTTGGTCGCATGCTCCCCACATGTTCTCTCCGAAGAAAAGTACTTAGTCAGGCTTGAGCTTCCGTGCGGTCGTTGAACGTAACCATCGCCCTAGAGACGATGGGCAAACTTTGCGGTTTGCAATTTTTCAACGATTGATGGAAGCACCAGCCTGCCGATGTCTTTACTGAGGCTCGGATCAGAAGGACCTGAACCACGCCACGGCGAAGCGATTAACTATGTAAGCCCCGACCCAGATGTTCATGGACGGCCGGCTGACCCCACAGCCGGCGAGAAGGACCGGACCGAAGGCCGAAAAAGCCATGAGCAAGGGGCAAGCAAACTCCGCTGTGCGACACGCAGCGGAGACGAGTTCCCACACCAGCGCGAGTCATTTGGAGAGCCTGAGATGAAGGTCTTCACAACGGGTCAGGTCGCTAAGATCTGTAATGTTGCCCCACGTACGGTTAGTAAATGGTTTGATTCCGGTCGACTCAAGGGATACCGCATTCCGGGTTCCCAAGACCGCCGGATTCCACGTGAATATTTGATCCGGTTTCTGAAAGAGCACGGTATGCCCTTGGGTGACCTCGAAGACGAGGCCATGGCCAAAGTGCTGCTCGTCGGCCAGGATCAGGTGCTCATCGAGAACCTCAAGCAAAAACTGCCTTTGGACCGCTCGTTCAAAGTCGCGGTGGCTGCCAGTGGTTTCGAAGCGGGCATCCAGGCCGAAAGCTTCCATCCCGACTGCATCATCGTCGACTTCTCGATCGGTCGGGTCGAAGCCTTGCAGATTTGCCAGAATCTTCGTCGCAACCCCGAGTATGCCGACACGATTCTAATCGCCCTGCTGCCCGACGACGGCAGCTCGACGAGCTTCGACCGCTCGAGCATCAACGAGACGTTCAAAAAGCCGTTCGACGCCGCCTTGTTGGCCGAACGCTTGCGGACGCTGATTGGTGCTCGCAAAGAGCTCGTCTAGGCTACCAGCTCCAAATGCTCTCCTAGGAGCTGCCAGCCGGTCCTGCAATTAACCCGTCGCGGATGACCCCCGCGACGGTTTTTTTGCGCGCCGGTGGAAAGGCAGATCGTGGTTTCGTGGTTGGCGAAACCTGGTATCGGCCACCAAATCAGACAGTTTGCCATGAGTCAGCCGACCATCCGCTCTGGTTAGACCCCTCGACGGGGCATCGTACATCCCTAGAATGAGTCCAGCGACCCTCCGCACGCTTCCGTGCGGTCAGGAGTTGCCGCTGCGAGGGTAATTCGAGCCTTGAGGGGCAGTTTGACGATGAGCGAGCTGACGCATTTCGATGCTCAGGGGAGGAGCCGTATGGTGGACGTGGGCTCCAAGCAGATTACTGTCCGGTCGGCTCGGGCCACCGGCCGAGTGCGCATGCAGCCGGCAACGCTCGCAATGATTCGGGATCGAAACGTGGCCAAGGGCGACGTGCTCGAAGTGGCCCGGCTGGCCGGCATCATGGCCGCCAAGCGTACCGCCGATTTGATCCCGCTTTGCCATCAACTGCCATTGGATAGCGTGAGCCTGGATTTCGATTTCCCCGATGGCGAACATGTCGCGATTGAGGCCACGGCACGAGCCACGGCGCGCACGGGTGTGGAGATGGAAGCGCTCGTGGCGGTCGGCGTGGCGGCACTGACAATCTATGATATGTGCAAGGCGGTGGATCGCGGCATGGAGGTCGAAACCGTACGACTCGAAGAGAAACAGGGTGGCAAGAGCGGCCACTACGTGCGCCCCGCACAAACTTCAGCGGAGAATACCGGGGCGTTGTAAAGCATCGATGTGCAACCATTGGCGGCGCAACGGGATGTTGGCTCGCCGGGATGAAACCTTAGAGGGACTATCATGGAGCAAGCGATCCAACAGCAGGACGCCCTGGCTCGCCATTGGAAGCGTCTGTACGCACCGATCGCCGCCGAATTGGCAGCGGCCGAGGAATTGCTGCGCGGCGAATTGACCAGCGAACATCCGTTTGTCGATGTTCTGGTGAAGCACGCGTTTCGCCTAGGCGGAAAGCGGTTGCGCCCGGCACTAGTGCTGCTGGCGGCCAAAGCGGTGGGCAAGTTGACCCGCGATGCGATCGTGCTGGCTGCCGTGGTCGAGATGATCCATACCGCAACACTAGTACACGACGACGTGCTGGACGAGGCCAGCTTGCGGCGTCATCGCGAAACGATCAACGCTCGCAGCGACAACGAGGCCAGCGTGCTCGTTGGAGACTTCTTGTTTACTCACGCGTTCTACCTGGCCAGCTCGTTGGAGACGACCTTTGCTTGCCAAACCATCGGCCGCGCGACGAATATCGTTTGTGCCGGCGAATTGCGGCAGATCCACAGCCGCGGCAATTATGCCCTGAGCGAAATCGAATATCTGGACATCATTGCCGCTAAAACGGCCGAACTGTGTGCCTGCTGCTGCCGGTTGGGCGCCCACTACGGCGGTGGCACTCCCCAGTGCGAAGATGCCCTGGATCGCTTTGGTCGCAACCTGGGCATCGCTTTTCAGATTGCCGACGACATGCTGGACCTGGTGGGCGATGAATCTTCGATGGGCAAGAGCTTGGGCACCGATCTGCAAAAGCAAAAGCCCACGCTCCCGGTGATTCGCCTGCTGGCCGAAAGCACTCCACGCCAGCGAGCCGAGATGATTGAACTGCTTTCTTCCAGCAACCACAAACTTGCCCGGGAACAGCTCAACATTCACCTGGAGCGCAGCGACGCCTTGCAATACACCCGCCAAAAGGCCCAGGCCTTTGCCGACGCGGCCAAGGAAGATCTGCGGCAGTTGCCTGCTGGGCAAGCCCGGGACGTGTTGGTCGCGCTCACCGAGCTGGTCGTCTGCCGGCAGGATTAGCCGCACATTATTTCGTGCGGCCGTGGGTCGAAGGCAAATTCGGCTTGGCGAGCATTTCGTCCAATTCGTCGACGAAATCCTGCACGTCCTGAAACTGGCGGTAGACGCTGGCGAAGCGGACGAAGGCCACCTGGTCGAGCTTTCGCAGGTGCAGCATGACCAGCTCGCCTAGATACGTGGTTTCGACTTCCGGCTCCGCTCGTGCGTGAACGTCGTTTTCGATGGCCACGACGATCCCTTCGATTTGCTCATCGCTGATCGGCCGCTTCCAGCAGGCTTTTTCCAGACCCTGGCGGATTTTTTGGCGCTCGAACGGGGCCCGAGTGCCGTCTTTCTTGACGACTTTGATCGCGCGCTCCTCGCTCCGCTCGAACGTCGTGTACTGCCGTCGGCATGACAGACATTCGCGCTGACGGCGAAATGCAAACCCGCCCTCGCTGCTATCGGCCTCGACCACGCGATTATTGTCTTCGTGGCAGAACGGGCACTTGATTGGGTCGTCCACCCGCTCGTACGTGTTGTAGCGGGCCTGGCAGCCCAGGCACTCGCGGCGGCGGCGGATCGCAAAACCGTCGTGGCTCGCGCGCGAGTCAATCACTCGATCATTGTCAACGCCGCAACTTGGACACTTCATGGCAAACTCAACGAAGGAAGCGTTTCGAGAAGCAAAATCGAGCGACGCTCGGCACCTGGCTTGAAGCAAATCTCATGAACGACCAATTAATCTTCCCTATAATACCACGATCACAGAGACCCACCAGTCGGGCTCAATGGGTAGTGAGCTTCCAAAGGGCCAAATAGTGGGCATCGCGTAGCGAATTCTGATCGGCGGCGGTAACCGGTCGTCACGCCCGCTCGCTCTAGTGAGGTTGTTAGCACTCGCCCTATAATAGCGGCGCGATTGAAAGATCTGGTGACGGGATCATCTTTGATCCGCTGGATTCATCATCCACATACAGGGTGCGTTTGTATGAAATGCCATGTTTGCAGTGCCGAAGCGGTTGCCGGCGCGGTGTTCTGTCCGCAATGCGGAGCGAATCTGCCGCTAGCCGATTCCAGCGGCACCAAACCCTCGCCACCCTCGAGTGCCGGCCCGGCCGGTGCCAGGTCGCCCGCCGAATCCAATGCAACCGCCGCAAATGCTGCTTTGCCGCTGGGCCGCCGCCGTGTAACCGACGTGCCCGAGGAAACGCTGTGGGAAGGGGGATTCTCACCCAAGGCCATGCTGGGGACGATCGTTTTCTGCGCCATCGTGAGCGTGGGCTTGGTTGTCGCGTCGGTCGAATTCTCGACGTATTGGATCGTGCCGATCGGTGTGATGTTGGTGTTGTGGTTGATCGTGCTGGCCCAGTTCGCCAATCGGCGCCTCGGCGTGCACTACAAGTTGACCAACCAGATGTTCTATCACCAAAAAGGCGTCCTGATGCGCACCACGGATCGGATCGAAGCGATCGATATCGACGACGTGACGTGGTCGCAAGGATTGATCGAACGGATGGTAAATGTGGGCACGGTCGAGATTCTTTCGCGCGACCGAACCAATCCCAAATTCTGGCTCCGCGGAATCGAGAACGTCCAACAAGTGGCCCAGATGATCGACAAAGCCCGTCGTGCCGAGCGGTTGCGTCGCGGCTTCTTGAGCGTTCAGGAGCAAAACGTCGACGCTGGGGCGTGAACGCCTGAGAATAAGGCCCGAGAATAAGGATTGCGCAATCCCTGCATGTCGAGTGAATCGCGGCCGTGAGCATCAGCTCGCTGTCGGCCTAGCTCGGTTGTTGGTCCGGCCAGGGGCGACTCGATTCGCCCTGAGCGGTTCCAGCGTCAGCTTTTCCGCCGTCAGCTTTTCCGCCGTCAACTTTTCCATTCTGGGCTTCGCTGCCGCCCAGTTCTTCGGCGCGTGCTTCGATCGGCGCTGGATGGTCTGAGCTCTCGTCTTCGATTTCCTCAGAATCAGCCTCACCGGCTGAATCGCTTACAGGTTGTCCAGGCAGCGACTTGCGAACCTCGGGCTCCGCCGTCCAATCGCGCCGCTGCCGCGAGCTGGCAATGTTCATGGCCTTGCGATATTTCGTGACCGTGCGACGGGCCACGGTGAGTCCGTGCTTGGCCAATTCCTTCACGAGCTCGTCGTCGCTGAACGGGTGCTGCTTGTGCTCGTTATCGACGATTTCCTGCAACCTCAGCCGAACGGCGTCCCAGGCGACCTCCTCTCCGTCGGCGCTGACCGTGCCACCGCAGAAGAATCGCTTGAGCGGAAAAATACCCCGTGGCGTTTGAATCCACTTGTCGTCCACGGCCCGGCTGACCGTTGTGACGTGTACGTGTACCTTGTCGGCGATTTGTTGCATTTTCAACGGTTCGATCGCTTCCGGACCTTTGCTGAGAAACTCGGTCTGGTGGTCGACGATGGCCTGTGCAACCCGCGTGAGCGTGCTGCGGCGCTGCTCGATCGATTCGATCAGCCACTGGGCCGAGTTGATCTTCCGTTTGATGTATTCGCGCGTTTCGGCGTTGGCTTCGCCGCTGGTCAGAAGCTTGCGATAGTAGGCGCTGATATACAGCGTGGGCGTCCGGCCGTCTTCCAGACGAATTTTGTAATTGCCGTCGTCGCCCAACTCGACGAAAACGTCGGGCGTGACGTTGGGAACGAACGTGTCGTCAAAATTCGCGCCCGGCTTCGGGTTCAACTTGCGAAGTTCGAGTAGCGTTTGTTGGATCAGCGGAATCGGGTAACCGGTTTTGCGTTCGATGACCGGCAACCGATTGTGCTCGAGATCCTCCAAGTGGCTCGAGATCAGCGTCTTGAGCTGTTCGTAATTGGGCATGCCAGGCGTGAGTTGCAAAAGCAGACATTCCCGCAGGTCGCGAGCCGCCACGCCTGGCGGATCGAGCTTTTGAACGATCGCTAGCGCTTGCTGCGCCAGCGAGAGTTGGTCGCCTCCGGCACTGGGATCGATGATGTCTTCCAACCGCGATTGCAGATAGCCGTTCGCATCCAGGTTATAAATAATGCGGTCCGCCATCGACCGCAATTCGGCGCTCAGATTGAACCAGCCAAGCTGATCGTGCAGATAGTCTTGCAGCGATTGGGGACGGGCCACCATATTGGCCATCGCGTCGTGCTTGCGTGCCCCTTCTTCTTCGACCCGGGTGCTCGACGGGCGCGAGCGCTCTTCGAAGTGGTCCGGCCACTCCTCGTCCATATTCAACAGTCGCTCGAAGTCGTCTTCGTTGTTCTTGGCTTCGTCGACGACCAACTCGCGCTCTTCTTCACTGGGCGCGTTCGGGTTCTCTTCATTCACCGGCTCTTCCGGCAAGTCCGCGTCCTCTTCCATCAGATCGAGGACCGGGTTTTCTTGGATCTCTTGCTCGATCCTTTCTTGCAGTGCCATGATCGGCAGTTGCAAGATTTCCATCGACTGGATCATTCGCGGCGCGAGCACCTGCTTTTGAACCAGCCGCAGTTCTTGACCGAAGGAAAGTCGCATGAGCTTAAGCGGTCTATGGGGACTAAGACACCCGGCGGCAAATCCGCCCGATGATCTTGGATATTCTAGTTGTCGTGGACATCAGAATTTTTGGCGGCCACTCAGGGCATCCGCCAAAATCTCCTTGTTAGCAAACTCTAGCACGCTGCCGGTGGTGATGCCGCGAGCCAATCGCGTGATCGAAAGTGGCAGATCAGCCAGTAAACTCGATATATAGAGGGCCGTTCCATCGCCCTCCAGCGTCGGATTCGTGGCCATAATCACCTCTTTGAAAGCTCCACCCCGGACGCGCTCGACTAGCGCCTCGATGGTTAGTTGTTCCGGGCCAATCCCGTCCAGAGGTGCGATCCTGCCTAGCAACACGTGATACAACCCTCGATAACTTCCCGCTTGGTCGAGTGCCATCAGGTCCCGCGATTGCTCGACGACGCATAATTGGGACGAATCGCGTCGCGGATCCAGGCAAATCTCGCACTCCTCTTGCTCTGTCAGATTATAACAAGTGCGGCAGTAGCGCACGTTTTGTTTTACGTTGCGAATCGCTTCGGCAAGCGCCAAAGCTTCCGATTGGTGAATTCGTAGCACGTGGTAGGTCAGCCTTTCGGCCGACTTCTTGCCAATACCTGGCAACTTGGCAAACTCTTCGACCAGCTTGGTTACCGAATCGCTTAACAAGGGATCATCGCCTCGTGAACTTCATAAGGAAATCTGATAAGGCTTGCCGACCAGGCCGCCCGTCCGTCGAACGCTCGCGGCATCCCCGCTTCCGTTACGGCGCATTCTAGGTCGAGGGGTTTCCAGAGTCACCCCCCGAAAGTTGTGCCAGCATGGCATTGAGTCCGGGCACGTCGAGGCCTTCGGCCATCGACTTCATCGCTTCAGCGTGCAGCGCTTTGGCCTTGGCCACAGCCTGATTGATCGCCGCCGGAAGCAAGTCGTCGACCAGCTCACGGTCGCCAGATTTTACTAGCGATGGATCAACGCGGCAGCTCAAGACTTCGCCGACACCATTGACCTCGACCTTGATCATCCCGCCGCCCGAACTACCCTCGGCGCGACGAGTCTTCAATTCTTCCGTGATTTGCTGCAACTTGCCGCCCATCTGTTGGGCCTGCTTGATGAGCGAGCCAATGTTCGCCAGATTTCCTAGTCCTTTGAACACGTGTTTCTCCTGTTTCCCACCGACATCCTACAACCACGCTCTAGCCACCCGGTTCTTCGATCCGCACCAATTGGGCGTCGAATAATTCGCTCGCCTTGCGGACCATCGGGTGTTCCGATTTCTCGGCCATCCGCTGGCGATTCGAGGGCGGCCGTGGCGGTGCCGGATCCGAGGATTTCTCGTCGGCGAGTACCGCGAAATCGACCTTGACCGTCGTGCCCGTGATCTCGGCCAGGGCGTTTTCCAGCTTTGAGATCTGCTTGGGCCGCTCACAAAAGGCTTTACACGAAGTATACTTCGCGCGGAATGTGACGACCAGCCGATTGGGCGCGCGGAATGCAACTGATTCGCAAAACGACGCGTTTTCCGCCAGCAGGTCCGAAAGGCTTGCCAGCGCCGGCTTCCAAGCGCCGACTGCGGTCTCGTCGGTCAGCGGCAGTGCCGATCTGGTATCTGGCGATTCGCTGTGCTCAAGCGGTCCAACGCCTTGAACAGTTAAGCTTGAGTCAGCTTTTTTTTTTGCGACCAAAGGCGGCGAAATTCCACTGCTTGCTGGTGCCGTTCGGCTCGGCGAGGGGGACGTCGCAGACCCGGCCGGAAGTGCGACTCCGCCGCGAAGTTGCGCAATAAGGTCGGCAATATCGTCGAGGTTTTCCAAGTTTGCGATCCGCACAAGCGCCATTTCGGCCAGCGTCCGGCTTTGCGTGCTATAGCGCAAACGGGAGAGCGTATGGTCGATGATTTGCATCACGGCCAGGATACTTTCCAGCCCCAATTGCCGGCCTGCTTGGGCCATCCGTTCGTGTTCTGCCGGCGAGGTGTGCAGAAAAGTATCGGCCGGGCAGCCGACCGCCGCGGTCATGCAATCGCGGAAATACCCCAATAGCTGTTCGAGCAATTGGCCGACGTCGACTCCGCCCGACAGCGCCGAATCCAAATCGGCGATGGCCCCAGCGGCATCGTGCCCAACCAGATGGGCCACGAGCTCCGCTAGCCTGACCTCGCCAGCGGTGCCCAACATCGCATGCACGTCGGTCGTGGTGATCCGTTTCTCGCCAAAGGCCAGGAGTTGCTCCAACAAGGACTGGCTGTCTCGCATCGAGCCATTGGCCCGGCGAGCCAAGAGGGCCAACGCGTCGGGCTCAGCGCTCACCCCCTCGGCTTCGACGATTTGTGCCAGCCGTTTGACGATCGCGCCTTGATCGATACCTGCGAAATCGAAGCGCTGGCAGCGAGACAGGATCGTGATGGGAATCTTGGTCGGCTCGGTCGTGCAGAAAATGAACTTCACATGCTCGGGCGGTTCTTCGAGAGTCTTAAGCAAGGCGTTAAAGGCCTCGCGCGTGAGCATGTGGACTTCGTCGATGATATAGATCTTGAACCGGGCGCGGCTCGGCCGAATGTTGACGTTCTGTCGCAGTTGCCGAATCTCGTCGATGCCTCGGTTGCTGGCACCGTCGATCTCCAGCACGTCGACGTCACTGCCGGCGCTAATACTTTGGCAGATGTCGCACTCGTTGCAGGGCGTCGGCGTGGGGCCAAATTGACACTCGAGCGCCTTCGCCAAGATCCGCGCTGCCGACGTCTTGCCGGTCCCCCGGGCGCCGGTAAACAGATAGGCATGGCCCACCCGATTGGCCGAGATGGCGTTCGTCAACGCCCGTTCGACATGCTCCTGGCCGATCAACTGGTCGAAGGTTTGGGGCCGATAGCGTCGCGCTACCACGACATACTGCCGCTCGCGGTCGACCGATCGGTCCTCGCGCGGGGGGCTCGCTTCCGGTCTGATTTCTTCCAGTTCGGACATGTTAGCGCGGGATATCCGCCCGAAATTAGAGAACTGAAGAGATGACTCATTCAACCCGGCGGTGTTCGTCAGCCACCTTCGGCCTCTGATGAGAGACCCTGCGCACAAAGAGATGACTGCTTATGGCTGCTGACTTTCGTCCCTGACCAGGTTCGCAGGTCCCCATTGCGAGGGCCTCTCATCGGAAGCCGAGAGCGGTCCGAAGAGCTCTATTTCTACGCTGTCGCGGGCTGGCCGTCAAAGGGCCTCGTGCGGCTTCGACCTCGTTGCGCGACGGGTTTTGAACGTCGAAGTGGACACTTCAGCTCATGAAACATCAATAACGCAACGAATGCCATTTGACCGGCCTCAGCGGGCATTTTTGGTTACAAACCGAACAACCGACGTGCATGTTTTCCAGAGCACTCCGGCAATCTGATGCGCACCGTGGCACATTCCAATGCAGGCGCGTCAATTCAAATCAGCATCGAGACTGCATTGTTACCGAAATGTAAGCCTTTGAACTAACCTCAATCCGCGCGAAATGCGTAGAATAAGAGTAGTGACGAGGAAACTTCGAATGTCTCATTTGAGGGCATAGTCATGAAAATCCACGCATCTCGAATCATAGCCGGGTTGTTGGCGGTGTTGATGGCACTGCCCGCCGCGCCGGCCTTTGCTCGTGGCGGTGGAGGCGGTGGTGGTGGCGGACATGGCGGCGGCGGCGGAGGCGGCCATGGCGGCGGAGGTGGCGGCCATGGAGGCGGTGGTGGAGGAGGCGGTTTTAGAGGCGGCGGTGGAGGTGGCGGTGGTGGTGGCTTCCGCGGGCCCAGCATGGGCGGTGGTGGCAGCAGCTTCCGTGGACCCAGTATGAGTGGCGGTGGTTCCCGCGGGCCGAGCATGTCTGGCATGTCTCGAAGTGGCAATTTCAGTCAAGGCGCTCGGAACCTTTCGGGAGGAGGACAAAGTTTCGTCAACCGCAATTTCAGTTCGACAGCGCGCGGCAACACGGGATTCGCGCAGCGAAATTTCTCGAGCACGGGCGCTCGCAGCTTCTCCGCAAATCGGATTGGCACGGGAAATCGCACTGGAGCAAGTTTCGTGTCGCGTAATTTTGCGAACACCGGCAACCTGTCCAATGCAAATCTGAACCGAAGCCTGGGCACGAACCGGAACCTCAACGGAAATTTTAACAACCGGAATTTCAACAACTTCAACAATTTCAACCGATCCGGTTTCAATAATTTCAACAACTTCAACCGGTTTGGTTTCTATCCAGGTTTTGGTTTGTGGGGATATGGCTTTGGTTACCCCTGGTGGCTGTGGGGCCTTGGCGGCTACGGTGGCTACGGTTATGGCGGGTACGGAGGTTATGGCGGGTATGGAGGCTATGGTGGGTACGGCGGCTACGGCGGGTACTATGGCAACAATGGCTATGGTTATGCCACGCAGTACGCTCAAGCCACCGATCCAAACGCCCAGCCCGCTATTTCGGCTGACCAGACTCAAACCGCGGACCAGTACATCGCGGCTGGCGAAGACGCTTTCAAGGCTGGCCGATATCAGGATGCCATTCGCGTTTGGCAACACGCGATGGTCGAAAGTCCCAATGGGGCCGTCGTCCTGTTGATGGCTCAGGCGATGTTCGACCTCGGCAAAAACGAGGAGGCAGCCGGCACCGTGCAGATGGCGATGCAGATGTTGCCCGAAACCGAGTGGGGTAATGTCGTCAAGAACTACACCCAGCTCTATGGCAATATCGGCGACTACACGAACCATCTGAAGGCGTTGGAAAAGGCTCGCGACAGCGCGCCCGAAAATCCCGCGCTACGGTTCTTGTTGGGCTATCACTTCGGTTACTTGGGCTACCCCAAGCAGGCCGTTCGCGAGCTCGACAAAGCGCTCGATCTGGTTCCCCAGGATTTGGCGACCCAGAAGCTACGCGATATGTTCGCCGTAGCGGCCGGCCTGCCGGCGCGAGTTCACCCTGCACCGCCGGCCCAAGATCCGAATGCCGCTCCGGCTCCTGGCGTTCCGGCTCCGCCAGTTCCCCAGGGAATTCCGGCAACGCCGCCCAAAGGAACGGACACTTAACCGGCATTGGAATTCACACGTTTTCAACACACCATTGCTTTCGGGCAATGGTTTGTTTTTGCGCGCATCAGGCGGAAAGAATTCCTCCAGCGACTATGGCGATCCATTGTTCGCTTGCCTGGTGCTGAAGAACTTTCTCCTTGTTCTGATCTGAAATTCATCTTGAACGTGAACGACACGAGCCAAGCCAGCGGCCGTTAGCTGCATCCGATGCGCTCGCACCTATTGCCTATCGCGCGACGGCTGTCTCTTCCATGTCGAGCGCCACGTTGAGTTCAATTTCATCGGCGACACTTTTGAGGATAGGACTAATGTCGGACCCAATGCCGAGTTTCGCCTGAGAATTCCTCTCGAACTCGTTCACAGCGGCTCCGATGCGTTTCTCCAGTGGATCGCCGGGCACGCTGACGGTGAGTATAGCGGTGGCATTCGGCGTGAGTTTCACTGCACTTGTAACCCACTTCGTGTTTACGGAGAATGGCGCCGGCTGACTGCCCTGCTTTTTCGTTCTCAATAATGAAAGATTAAGGGCGATAGAGTAATCACGCGGCGGCAGCCACCAGGCACGGGGAAGATCCGCCGGCCTCTGCGAGCCCGTGGCGGCGATGTCATATGGCGGCAGCGGCAGTGGCCAACCACCGCGCGGCGGCTCATCGCTTGGCGGTACCGGCCTACGTTCGAAATACTTTCGAACTTCCTCGGTCGATACGGTCGTTGAGACCAACACCCGTACCTCTTCGTCTGCGATCGTGACGCTGTTGGGAATATTCGTAACAGCCAACCGAATTCGCCCGGACGCCGCCAGGTCCAGTTCGACCGTCGAATTCCCGACGCCGGCAGTCAGGTACAGTGGGCCGCTCTGCAGTTGGCTGAAGATTAACTGGTGATCGTCTGCCTGGCCTTCGGGATCCAGGAGCGGCCCAAGCACGCAGTACTCGCCTGATTGCAGGATCCCACTATCAAAATGTCCCCGGGAGTCGGTGCGCAGCCGGCGCGTTGTTACTCCGGACACTCGTGGGCTCATGTTGGATGGCGGCTCCTCGGAGAACCGAAAGACCTGAATCTCAATGTCCTTGGCCGGCCTCGACGGATCGCCCAAATAGGCCAGGCCCGTGATCTCCGGCGGGCGCGGCTGGGCGAGCATTTCCTGCTGCGTGGTGGTGAGCGATGCCAGTTGCTGTGACATTTCCTCGGTGCGCGAAGCCAAGTTGCGCTGCAGTTGCCACCCCCCGAACCCAACCACGGCCACGCCAATCGTCAACAAACTCAATAGCGCGATTCCCACAGTGCGAAACATGACTTCCTCCCCGTTGTGAATCCACCAGCATTGCCGTTTGACGCGGGCCACGTCGCCGAACCGTACTAGCGCAAGCCGCGCTGCCTCATCCTCCGCCTCGCCGCGTCGCTTAAGGTCGCCGGCAGCGGCGGCCAGATGATCGGTGATCTCGGCCGCGAGTTGCTCGTCCAACGATCCGTCCGGCGACGCGCCACTGCGGGGTTCAATTCCACCGTCATGGGCAAACGACTGCGACATGGGCAATCCCCAGTATCCGGTTGACCGCCTTACTGAACGCAGCCCACTCGGTCCGCAGAGCCTCTAGATAACGGCGCCCCTCAGCGGTGAGCCGATAGTGCTTGCGTTTGCGTCCCTCGGGCGAGGTCTTCCACGTCGCAGACAGATAGCCGCGCTTCTCCAGTCGGTGCAGCGCGGGATAGAGGGTCCCCTCTTGCGCTAGTAGTTCGCCGCCGCTTGCTTCCTGGACGGCCCGGCCAATCTCGTATCCGTAGCTCGTGCCTGCGGCGATTATCTCCAGAATCACCGGTTCGAGCGCTCCGCGCACTAGGTCAGGGTTTTGCGCCATGGCCAAATCGAACCTCGCCAGCATGATACCTTGTGTGTCTAGGCATGAAGATACATTGCCAGGCAAGGCATGTCAAGCGATCCGGCGGGAAATGCGGAATGACCTACTTGACTTTGAGCGGTCACGCGCCGAGCTTGGAAACACGCGGGCTATTTCGCGACGGGAGCGGTCACCAGCAGCTTTTCGGCGGCGGCCCGGCCGAGAGTTGTTTCTTGCCCGGCGACCTTGACGGTTACGATGCCGGCTTCGGCCCGGTTGGCCACGATATGTCCGGACACTCCAAGTGGCAGTCCGGAGCTGCTTAAGAACCGAAGAAACTCGGGTGACTGATCGATCACGCGCGACAGGCGAAATTCGTCTCCGACCTGGCATTCCGCCAGAGTCTTGCTGGGCGGGACTTCGAAGGAGCCATCGGAGCGCGGG
>JAYVCO010000001.1:0-16337 GCA_043749935.1 Planctomycetia bacterium | reverse complement strand
GCCAACCGGCGGCTACTTCGCGGACTAGGTGTATTGATTCATAACGATCAATCGGCAACGCACAGAGATAGAATTTCGGCGCTCGAGTGAGACGATTCATGGCATCGGGACCTTTGGCGGGAATCAAGGTAGTCGAGTTCGCCGGCATCGGGCCAGGCCCGTTCTGCGCGATGCTCCTTTCCGACATGGGTGCCGACGTAGTCCGCATCGACCGGGCCTCCGGAGTGCGCGGTGGTACGCCGAAAGGCGCGCCGATTTATAACGTGACCTCGCGCGGGCGACGCTCGGTGGTGCTCGACCTCAAGAATCCCGATGACGTTGAGACGGCGCTGCGATTGATCGAAAAGGCTGACGCGCTCGTCGAAGGATTTCGCCCGGGCGTCATGGAGCGGTTGGGCCTTGGACCCGACGTGGTACTCGCGCGACGCCCGCAACTCGTTTACGGCCGCATGACTGGCTGGGGACAAACGGGAACGCTTTCGCGCGCGGCAGGCCACGACCTCAATTACATCGCCTTGACCGGCGCGCTGCACGCGATGGGGCGCAAGAATGAGCCGCCCGCGCCACCGCTGAATCTGGTCGGCGATTTCGGCGGTGGCGCGCTCTACCTGGCAATGGGAATCTGCGCGGCGCTGGTCGAAGCTGGCCGCTCGGGCAAGGGGCAGGTCATCGACTGCGCCATGACCGACGGCGCCGCCTCGCTGGTATCGCCATTTTTCGGCATGCGAGCGGCCGGCATCTGGAGCGACGAGCGAGATGCGAATCTCTTGGACGGCGGCGCCCATTTCTACGATACCTACGAGTGCCAAGACGGCAAATGGGTCGCGATCGCCTCGATCGAGCCGCAGTTCTACGCGCTATTACTGGAAAAGACAGGCCTGAGACAAGATCCCGATTTCCAAGCACAGATGGATCGCGCCGCGTGGCCAAAGCTCTCCGAGAAACTCGCCGCGGTGATCAAAACGAAAACGCGCGACCAATGGTGCGCCATCATGGAAGGCACTGACGTCTGCTTCGCGCCCGTGCTCTCTTGGCAAGAAGCTACCGAGCATCCACACAATCAATCGCGCGAGACGTTCGTGGACGTGGAAGGGGTCACCCAGCCAAACGTTGCCCCACGTTTCTCCCGCACGCCAAGTGAGATTCAAGGCCCCGCGCCGACGGTGGGAGCGCACAACGAGGAAGTGTTCGCGGAGTGGGGTGTCACGAAAAAATGACTCCCGTCCGGACGGAAGCCATTATTGCAGGCGGTCCAGCGACCATGCCACCGCGTCGAGACGTCGGCTGAAGTGCAGCAAGGGCTTGGTCGCGGGAAGTTCGAGTCCGAGGCCCGCGACGAGCGTGTTTGTTTCAATCTCGGCCTCGGCGGCTTCGAGTTGCCACGGGATGTGATCGATTTCGCCTCGCCACAATTGACCTTGGCAATCAGCCGAGTACAGGCAGTAGCGGGCGGTCAGCCAGTTGGCTAGCGAATCGGCAGCGGTTATCTGCGGACTTTCTCGCGGTCGATAGCGAGCAACGAATTTGGCGGCCGGAAACGACCGCTCGCTACGGCAGCTCCGGTAATAGATCCAGCCGTCGGCCGATGCAGTGCAGGTGATCCGCGCGCGACGGTAAGGCAGGTGGTAAAGTCTTCGGGCGCCCTCGACCGCGAGGCGGCTCGTGGCATCCAACGAAAAGAACCAGACGCCCGGCTTCCCATCGGCCACCACATAAGTTCGCACGTTCAACTCGGGGAAGGCCGACGTGCCAGGAATCGGCGGCAGCCAGTGTGCCCGGATGCCAGTCATTCGAAAGGGAACGATTCCCAGCCAGGCTCGTCCATCGAACGTGTCGAGTTCAAGTCCGGGCGGAAGCAGCGGCCGCAACGTCTCTGGCAAGAACGGCCAATGGACAAATAGCAGGTCGTGCCAATTCATTCGCACGGCCCACGGTCTTCGCGGAGCGGCCCAGGTTCGGTTCGGCGTCGCGATTGCCGGAACTCTGCCGCGCATCGACTCCATTGGGCACCTTCCTCGAAAGTTTCAGCGCGTGCCGAACATGTCGCCCGTTACTTGGCCCGCACGTAAATTGGATTCGATAGGATCCATGGCCGGGGCTCGCCGGCAAACGTCAGCCAGACTTCGACGCGATAGTTGCCCGGCTTGTCGACAGGCACGTCGATCGCGTTGCCAGTTTGCTCGGCAATCACCTCTCCATCGCGAACTAGCTTGAACGTGCCGGCGAGCGGCGCTTCGGCTCGCAGTCGCAAGTCTTGGGCGCCGGGCACTTCGCTGCCCATGGGCCAGGTATCGCTGCCCCGATCGGCGCGCAACACAAAGCCGGTCGGATCGGCCATCCAGTCGAATGCGACGTAGGCTCGCCCAGCTTTGAGAGTATCCCAAACGTTTTGCTCGGTCACCTCATGCATGAGCAGGTGCGTGCTGACATGATGGAAGCTGCGCTCGTAGGGATCAAGTTCGAGATCGAACACTCGCTCACCCGGCTTCTTGTCTGCCACGAGCGGTTTGAGCAGAGGAACTTTCTCGGGATCCAACAGAGTCAGCTTGTCGCCGAGCGCGCCTACCAATTGAATTTTGCCTTCGGCGGTCAGATCGCCGTGAACGCCGTTGTTATGGTGCGCGTCGTTGGCCGATACGCCCGTGTGCGGCGCCTTCTGACACAACTGATCCCAGCGCTTCAAATAATCGGCCGGATAGTCTTGCAGCGCGGCGAAAACTTCTTGCGGGTACAACTTGACCGCGGCCTGTAGCGCCAGCATTCCCGCCGGCGTGCTGCGAAACGCCAAGAATCGTCGCTCGTCCTTGACGTCCGCGTGCGTGTTGTAGATTTCGCTGCCGGTGAGCCCGTTGATCTCCCAGTTCATCCGCTCTTCCAAGTGGCAAAGAAAGATCAATCCATCGGTTCCTCGCACAAGGTCCGCAACTGCCTGCGGACCTTTGGGATCTTGTTTTTGCACGCTGGTCTTGGGATAGGCCAAAAAGCCTCGCAGTTCGGCGCCGGGAATCAGCAACACGCCGTCTTTGACACCGTGGTGGCCATCGTTCACATAGTCAGAAAACTGATTGGGGTGTTCGGTGAACAGGATGACCCGGACATTCAACTTGTTGGCCGCCGAGACGATCTCTTCGAGCGAACCCCGGCTGTCGTGCGAAAATCCCGAGTGGACGTGCAGCAGAGCCCGCACGTCTTCATATCCGCTGGGCAACGTGACTTTGCGCAGCTCGCGCTTGAGCGATTCGACTTTCTCGTGCGTGGCGCGCAGGCGTTCGATGTCCATGCGATCCAGCGCGTCACCCTTCACCAGGGGAGAAAGTAGCCCCAATAGGAGGAGTCCCATCACGAGTTGGTAGCAGGAGCGCATCATTCGATCATTTCCTGGAATGGTGAGATTCGCCAGCGAAAGTTGCAAGTAATTTCTGGAGGCTTGCAGGTTTGCGGATTGATATTCTGATTGGATGAAAGTGTCGTGTCCAGCGAGCAGGCGACTTTCCCTAGAGGCTCCCGTTGGGGGGGATTTCTTGGGGTCGACTATTTCCAGAATCAGTCAGCTTCAAAGAAAAGACGAAGTCACACCGAAGGCTGCGGGACTACAACGTCCAAATGAGGGGGGAAATCATTCTTGGTATTTTCAAACAATTTGCTTGATTTTGTTGCCAGTTAGCGATTAGGCTACGATGCGGGAATGGGATTCGGGCGCGAAGCTAGTGTGCAAACATTCGAGTTGCACCGTAGACAGTTATCACAAGAAGTGCATTCGCACGACGAATCTAGCGTTCTCTTCAAGATTGGGCGGTAATGAAAGCACTACACAAGTTGTCGGATGGTCGTAGGCGGTCTCATGAACGTGTCAAACAAGCCTTCGAAAAAACGCGCACGGCTACCACGCGCTTGCGGTTCGAACAGTTGGAAGACCGTCGTCTACTGACGGTCGTCATCTCAGGCAACGGCAATACCGACGCCGCGAGCTTGAAGGCGTATGTCGATCCATCGAACCAGGGATTATCGGTGCCGGCATTCGCGAACGTTGGCGGCAATAGCACTAACGGCGCGAGCGTGGTCTATCTGGGCAATCGGTGGGTCATCACCGCGGCGCACGTCAACACGGACAGCAACGTCGGTCCTGTTCGCTTGGGTGGCAATTTGTACGCGATCGACAATAGTTCGATCACGATTCTCCACAATCCTGACAACTCGCTGGCCGACCTGAAGCTAGTGCGACTGACCACCGATCCCGGGCTGCCGGCGATCGACCTGTCGAAGATCACGACTGCATCACCCGCGTCGAATAGCCAAGTGATCATGATTGGGAACGGGCTAAGTACCGGCACCGAACATTTTTGGAATGTCGACAAAACGGGGGCGCATTGGGTGTGGACCGATACGGGAATCCAGCCGTCTATTGCCAATTCCAACCAATACGGCGGGTTCGACATCGTGGGAGGTCACGTCATTCGTTGGGGAGATAACAAGATCTTTAGCCCGAGCGTCAACCTACAGACCTCGGTCGATGCGCAAAACAATCCGGAGTACACGATCGGTTTTACGACCAAGTTCGATACTTTTCCCTACACCTATTCGACAGCCCAGCCGTACGAAGCGCACGCCAGCATGGGCGATTCCGGCGGCGCCGTGTTTTCTCTCGTGGGGGGCCAATGGAAACTCGCGGGCATCATGACTGCGATTACCGATGACAGACTGATGGATAGCCAACCGGCCGGAACGGAGCTCTTTGGCCAGCAGACGTTGATGGCGGACCTGTCGCTGTATCGCAGCCAGATCTCGGCGATCGCATTTCCACCGTCCGTTGCCCAGCGATCGCTCTTCTATGCCCATTCGAGCTACGATGGTTTCTCGGGAACCGGCAATGCACACGATCAGGCGATTGCACCCAAGGTAGCCCTGTTGCCGGGCGCTGGATTGTCGACATTCAATAGCGTCTCTAGCTATGGCGCTGGCATCAACGGCATCATGATCGATGTGACTGCCGGTGGTAATCACAGCGCGCTGGTGACGAACGCCAAAACGGATTTCACGTTCAAGGTCAGTGGCCCATTCGCGTCGAATTCCCCTGGTACTTGGACGACCTTGAGCGGCGCTAACTTGCCCACCGTCACGCTGCGGACGGGTGCTGGCGTTAGCGGTTCGGACCGTGTCGAGTTGACTTGGCCGGATGGCAAGATTATGGACACCTGGCTGGAGGTAGTCGTCAAAGCCAATGCCGATTCCGGTTTGGCGGCCGACGACGTCTTTTATTTCGGCAGTCTGCCGGGCGACTCGGGACAAGGAGATGATCCTGGTGCCGCGTTTGTCGATGCCACGGACGAAATCGCGGATCGTGTCCATCAGAATTCCGATCTGACGTTGTCGAGCACGTATGCTGCCGCGGTTGCCAACCCGTATGACGTCAACAAAGACAATCAGGTGGATGCGACCGACCAGATTTACGCGCGCAATTTCGCAGTGAGCAATCCTGAGCTCGACATGATCAATATCCCCTTGGCCGGACCTTTTGCTCCGTCGGCCAATCTGGTTGGGGGCGAAGCAGCCGTGGCCGCGGCGTTGAGTTTGACTTCCGGCCGTCAAAGCCAGAGAGTCGAAGAACCAGTTCCAACCTCCTCTGGCTTGGTCACTTCAGATTCAATGAGCGGCCAGACCACTGGTTATTCCAACCTCGACGGTCAACTCGAAACGCCGGCGTCACGAGCAGTGCTCAGCGAAACCAATCGTTTCGAAGAGACCCTAGGCCTTGACGACGAATTCATCGATTCGCTCTTGGTTGGCTCGGCGGTTGACTAGCACCGCGGCCGTTGTTTTTCATAGCTGACGCGCAGGCCGGATCGCGATTGATGGGTGCCGGAGGCGCTTCCAATCACTCCCCGTCAAAACGAATTGCGTCGATGCGCGCTCGCGACGGGTCCAGTTTTTCAGGCCGCACCGGATTCGACGCGAGGTGGGCCCAAACACACAGCCGAATGAGAATCCCGTTGAGATCGAATTGAAACCATTTCCAGTCGTTGAAGGCCGACCGTGGCTTGGCATGATGATTGTTGTGCCAGCCTTCACCGAAGGTGAGCATCGCGAGCACGAAATTGTTGCGGCTCGAGTCCTTGGTCGAGGCGTCCTGCGAGCCGTAGGTGTGTCCGATCGAATTGATGGCCCAGATGAAGTTGTGCAGCGCGGAAACCCGCAGGCAACCGCCAATGAGGAAGCAACCGACCGCCGCTTCCATTCCGCCGAGCCAATAGCCATACGCAAACGGCAGGGCCAGCGAAGTCACGCACAGTGGCCAGTAGGCATAATGAAAGGCCATGACGAGCCGATCCTTGAGCAGGTCCGGCGCATAGACTTCGTAGTCCGTCGTGACCGGATCGAACATCCAAGACAAATGCGCGTGCAGCAGGCCCGCCAAGCGATTGCCGAAATAACGCTCGTGCGTCGTCAAAGGCGAATGCGTGTCGCCGGGCTCGTCCGTATAGCGGTGATGCCGGCGATGATCGGCGACCCAGCGCAAGACCGATCCCTGAAACGCGAGCGAGCCCATGAAGGCCAGCGCAATCTTGAGCGGCAGGCTAGCGCGAATCGCCTGGTGCGTGAAATAGCGATGAAAGCCAACGCCGATCCCGATACCAGACAGCAAGTAAAAGATCAGAAAGCAGGAGACCTCAATCCAGGTGACCGAATGCGTAGCAATCCAATAGATTGCGGCTAGCGAGCCGGCGAAAGGCACACCGATCGAGAGTACGTTGGTGATTCGCTTGCCGGTGGCGTGACTGCCAAAATCCAAACCTTGAAGCACGCTGCGCCGGGCAACTTTAGCGTCCTGGCGTCTCGACTGTTGTTGTACCGAGGCCGACCACATTGTAGTACTCGCCAGCACGCTGGCGCTCCCTATCACCCGATCTTGATTCCGAGACGCGGAACGAAAGTCATCCTGAACATCCTTGGCGATCCCGCGGGGCCTCGGCAAAAGGAAAAGCCCCTGCAATTGAAACCCACGAGCCGTTTTGTGGGCCTCGGCGAGCTGAGAAATCCTCCGCCATGAGCTGAAGGACAACGAAGTGAAACCATCGGTCAGTTTAGAGGATGCAAAACCGCGCTACAAGCAAATTCACTCGTGAAATCGCGACTGGCGAGTGGCCGATGGTCGGGCTGTAGGGATCATGGAAAGATTGAGGCTAAAAAGTCCAACACGCCGGGACGAACGGTTCCACGATGAACCAATATCGCAGCGAACCGGCAAACCTTATTGCTCAACTGGATGTTTCAGCAACGCGTCAATTCGAGCGTGCAGAGCTTCGTTATTGCTGTACTGTCACTACTCCGCTTTGCCGAAGATGACTCGACTGCTGACGATCGCGCCGCGCTCGTCGGTCGCGGTGATGAACCAGGCCGTTGCGCTGGCCGGCGGCGCGGGGGCTTTGATCGTGCTGCCATCGATTGTTGCCGGCTCGGTGTGCCATTGCCGCTTATTGTTTGGCTCGCCGTCGGTCGAATGATGCAACGCGGCTTGCGTGATCTTCAAAGGGCCCGCGCATGTCAATTGAACTTCGTCGCCGACAACCCGCGGCTCTCCGACCGCAGGCAGGGGCTTGCCGCCGCGAAGATGCCCGTCGACAAACAGGCCGATTTCTTGCGGAGCCCAACCCGGTGGATGGCCGTGCGGCATATTGACCGTAATGCGAAGCTGCTTCGCGCCCGATACGGCATCGAAGCTTTTCATATAACTGTCCAACGGATACGCAAAGTCATTCGTCCCATTGACGAACAAGATCGGCATCGAAACGGCCGGCAAGTAGCGCGAAGGATCCCACAGCTTGACCCAGCGGTCACGATCTTCGGGCGTCATATTATTCAGCCGGTCGAGCCAGGCGCTGTTTTCGTGAAGAAAGCCGCAGCCATAGACGGGCACCGCCGCTTCGAAGCGATTGTCGACACCGGCCACGATGCAAGTGAGATATCCCCCCCAGCTAATGCCGGTCACTGCCGTTTTCCGGGCGTCCACTTCCGGAAAACTGCACAGCAGCGAGTGGGCGCGCACCGCCGCGGCAACCGCGTGATAGGGCCACTGCTCGGCCGGTGATTTGTTCACGCTGCCGAATTTTTCCTCGTCCCCTTGATCGGGCCCTCCATCGGCCAGCCGGGTGCGGTTTTCGCGTTGGTGCGGGTTCTTGCCTTCGACCGGCCGATGCCCGGCAAGATCCATGGCGATAGCCGCGTAGCCGCGCTTCGCCCACAGCTCGGCCCATTCGCGAAATGCAGTGCCCCCTCCGCCATGCAGCAGGACGACAGCCGGAAAGCTTTTGTCCTGAGCGACTCCACCTGTCAGAGTCTGGGGCGAAGCATAGTAGGCGAACACGCGAGTCGGCTTGCCAGCGAAACTCTCGCCTTCGTAGAACAGCGAGCGAACCGGGCTCGTGGCATCGACCCACTCAAACGCCGGAGCTTCGCTCAGCCGCTTCAGATCCCACGGCATCGTCTCGGGCAGCTTGGGCGAGATCGCAATCGGCGCGGCGACAATCGCATTTTTTAACGACACGAGCACCAGGACGGCAAATGCGAAGTGCTTGATGGTTGGACGGATCATAATAAAGTCGCTCAAAAGTAATCGTGTTGTTGAAGGCGATAGGTTTCCAGTGCGCCGTCGACGCTAACTCGTTGGAAGCCCGCACCCTTCGAGCAGTGCGGTTTGTACAGTCAGATCGTGTTCGTACGAGAAATCGGCTGCCTTTTCGCCGCGGATGATGCGCTCCATGTCGGCCGCATCGCCAACGTATCGAGTGAACTTCGGAAATGAGAGGTCCTGATAGCCTTTGCGATATTTGTCGCGAGCAGCCGACAACGCGATCCGGGCCGACGGATTGTCGAGCGGCTGAATGTGAAACGTCCCTTCCGTGCCGCAGACCACCAGGTGCCGGCGATCAAACCCATCGACCTCCATCGCACTCGATCGGACCGTTGCCACGGCGCGCGGATACTCGAATACGGCCAGCATATTGTCCAGTAGCCTATCGTTGATTGGCGCGGCGTGTTGCCCGAACGGAGTGACCTTGGCGGGTTTTCCCAGCACACCGACCACCAGATCGATGACGTGGCAGCCCAACTCGAACAGGATTCCGCCGCGATACTCCACCAGTTTTCGCCGGCTTTGGGGGTCGACCACCTTACTCATCGCGGTGTGTACTTCGAAAGGCTCTCCGAGCCAGCCGCGTTTCAGGAATTCGCGGAGCGCCACGACCGCCGGGTTGTAACGGTACATGTAGCCCATTTGCACGAGCAGCTTCTGCCGGGCGGCCACCTCCAAGATGCGGCGGAACTGAGGCAACGACTCACCGGCCGGCTTGTCGAGATGCACGTGCTTGCCAGCCGCAATGCATGTCTCGGCCGTGTTCAGCAAATCGCGCACTTGCGTCTCGACGAGCACAAGTTGCAGCCCCGGCGCATTGAGCAATTGCTCCTGCGTCATCCACGCCAAGCCGCGAAAGGCGTCTTCCGATGCGGCTTTTTTCCGCAAATCGGGATCGGGCTCGACGATACCGACGACCTCATAGTCCATCGAGTCGCGAAATACCGACAACTTGTTGGCTTGCGCATGGCCGACGCCAACCTGTCCGACCTTGATGCGAGGCGGTGTCGCGCCAGCTCCGCGCGCTCTGCCACTCATACCCATCAGGGCGGACCACGCCAGTCCACTACCCATGCCTTTCACGATGTCTCGCCGATTGTGCATCAGGATGTTCTCCGAAGTGGCTCTGGTCGAGGCGCATCATCGCACCGGGTTCGATCACGGCCCGTCTGTTTGCGGTTTCGTTTTCGTCGTGGCCAACCAGCGATCGAGTTGATTGGCGAAAGCTTGCCGGTCGCGGGCCGTAAAATTCGACGGTCCGCGCATGACCCGGCCGCCGCCCCGCATGTCGTCGAACAGGTTGCGCATGGCAAGCCGTTCGCCGACGTTGGCATCAGTATACAGTTCACCGCGAGGGTCGAGCGCCCGGGCGCCTTTGGCGACGACGTCGGCAGCCAACGGAATGTCGGCTGTAATCACCAGGTCGCCAGGAGCCGCCAGTTCGACGATGCGCCGGTCGGCGATGTTCATGCCGCTGGGCACCAAAATCGTGGTGATGAAGGGGGAGGGTGGGACGGTCAGGGCCTGGTTGGCCACGAGCGTCACCTGAATCTGCCGCCGCCGTGCCGCGCGATACAACATCTCTTTGATTTCGCCGGGGCAAGCGTCGGCATCGACCCAAATCCGCATGCGGTAGTCCTCCCCCTGTTTCGGCCCGGTCCCAACGGATGTCGGCCCACCCGGGATTGGATTATAGTCCAGCTCTAATCTGGGCGATTCTGTTCGAAGGCTCTAAATTCCTCGCCGGTCGGGATATGTTTTGCCCCAAACTGCCTGATATACTCTTTTGTGGCTTTAACGGTCACCCAAACGAACCTCCATGGACAATCCTCCGATCGAAGGAAGGTATCATGTCACACCAGCACGCTTCAGGATGTCGCAAGCCAGGATGGCTCTTGATTCTCTTACTGACGGTTTGCGTTGGGACGCCTTTCTTGGAGACAACGGTGCGCGCGGCCGATGTCGGCAGCCGCATCGAGCGATTCACGCTGCCCGACATTCATGGGCGAGATCGCTCGCTGGAAGAGTTTTCCGACAAGCCGATTCTGGTGGTCGCCTTTCTCGGCACCGAATGTCCGCTGGCACGTTTGTATGCACCGCGATTGCAGGAATTGAGCGAGGCCTACGCGGCGCGCGGCGTCGCATTTCTGGCCATTGATGCCAACCAGCAAGATTCGCTCACAGACATGACAGCCTTCGTGCAACATTTCGACATCAAGTTCCCGCTGCTCAAAGATCGCAATCAAACCGTGGCCGACCAGTTCGGCACGCTCCGCAATCCGGAAGTGTTTGTCCTCGATAAAGATCGCGAGATCTGTTATCGAGGTCGTATCGATGACCAGTATGGTTTGGGCACTGGCTCGGGTTACGCCCGGTCGGAAGTCAAGCAGCGAGACCTGGCCACTGCCTTGGACGAACTGCTCGCTGGAAAAAAAGTTTCCCAAGCCACCACGCCCGCGACGGGCTGTTTGATCAGTCGCAATTCCAAAGTCGAGCCGCGCGGCGAAGTGACCTATACCAAACACATCGCGGGGTTGCTCGAGAATCGCTGCGTGTCTTGTCACCGCCCCGGTCAGATCGGGCCATTCGCTCTGACGGACTTCGACGAAGTCGTGGGCTGGAGCGCAATGATGCGTGAGGTGGTCTCGGAGAGCCGGATGCCGCCCTGGTCGGCCAGTCCCGAATTCGGTCACTTCTTGAATGATGCCCGATTGAGCGATGCCGAGAAGAAAATGTTGTTCACTTGGATCGACAACGGCTGCCCGCAAGGCGATCCGGCCGACTTGCCCGCCCCGCGCAAATGGACCGACGGCTGGCAAATACCCGAGCCCGATCAGATCGTGCGGATGGAGAAGGCTTATCATGTGCCGGCCGAAGGGGTGATCCCGTATCAGACGATGGTGCTCGATCCGGGCTGGAAAGAGGACAAGTGGATTCAAGCCGCCGAAGTTCGGCCGGGCAATCGCGCCGTGGTTCATCACATCATTGCCTCGGCTGTTCCCCCCGGCGGGCCGCAAGGAGTACACGAAGACGCGGCGGAAGGACCGGGCCAAGCCCGAGGTCGTGGCGGGCGGGGCAGACTAGGCGGCACGGTGCGCGCATCGTTGTCGTCGTTTGTGCCGGGAAGCGTCGGTACGATCCACAGGCCAGGGGTGGCGCAGTTCGTGCCCGCCGGCTCGAAGATCACGTTCCAGATGCACTACACACCCAACGGCACGGCGCAGGACGATCAGAGTTATATCGGCATCGTGTTTGCCGACCCCACGACGGTCAAGAAACGGGTGCATGGCGGGGTGGCAGGCAATATGGCCTTCGTCATTCCTCCGCAGGCGGACAATCACGAGGTGGAGTCCGAGACCACGTTTTCCACCGACCAGTTATTGTTGTGGATGATGCCGCACATGCACTTGCGCGGCAAGTCGTTCCGCTACGAAGCTCGCTACCCGGACGGCACGAGCGAAGTGCTGCTCGACGTGCCCAAGTACGATTTCAATTGGCAGATCACGTACCAGTTGACCGAGCCCAAGAAGATGCCGGCCGGAACGAAGCTGCACTGCACGGCCCACTTCGACAATTCGGAAAACAACCTGGCCAATCCCGATCCTAACAATACGGTCCGTTTCGGCCCGCAGACGTGGGAAGAGATGATGTTCGGCTGGTTCGGAACGTTGTCGGTCGAAGACGACGCCCACGTGGCGAGTGCTCCGGCCGATCAACAGGCGGCCGTTGGCGACGGTCAATAGGTTGGCTTTGCGTTCAATTGACGGGCGACTTAACAATGCAGGGTGGCCCAAACGACGCCTCGTCGTCTGGGCCGCCCCGTCATCCCCGAGAAAAATTCCAATGCTTCTCAAACATCCACGCGTCGAGCCGTTGGCGGCGGACAAGTTGGATGCGGAAACACGGGAGATGTTGGAACGCTCCAAGATGCACGGGCGCATCTTGAATGTCTTCAGCACGCTTGCCCATCATCCCAAGCTGCTGAAAAGCTGGATGGTGTTCGCGGGCCACGTGATGACCAAATCGTCGTTGCCGTCGCGCGAGCGAGAGATTCTGATCCTCCGCATTGGCTGGCTCTGCCGGGCCGAATACGAATGGGGGCAGCACGTCCTGATCGGCCGCGAAGCCGGCCTGACCGACGAGGAAATCCAGCGCATCAAAGCCGGTCCCGACGCGCCCGGCTGGAGCCCGTTCGACGCCGCTCTGTTGCGCGCCGTCGATGAACTGCGCGAGCAAGCCCTGATTTCCGACGCTACCTGGCAGAAGCTATCCGAGCGGTACACCACCGAACAACTGCTCGATCTAGTCTTCGCAGTCGGCCAATACAACCTCGTCTCAATGGCCCTCAACACGCTAGGGGTTCAACTGGACGAAGGAATCCCGGGGTTTTGACTCGCTGCCGCCGCTAACTCGCGGCCCCACTAACCCGCCGCGCGAGCAAGGGCTCTTCGTCGCGCGTTAGTGTCGGTGTCTTCAGTTCGTGATCGCCTGAGAAGAGCCCTCGCTGGCGCTTCGGGTTGGTGTGCGAAGCGGTGCCGAGGACACTCGGCCGCGTGGAATGCCCGTAATCCATTACAAATCGACTCAGGAGTCGGCCAGATGCTGCCAGACCGTGCGAGAAAAGCGATTCTTCCATGGGTGTCAGCCGCCTATTGCGCTGTCCTTTCATTCATGGTGTTTTTCCGATCGGGTTCCAAAGATTTGCCTTCCGGGCAAATTATGTTCTTTTGTTCCCTGCCGATGGCTTTCATTTTTGTAGGCTTTGCAATACGTGAGATGCAGGAGCAAATCCGAGAACTGCGGAAACAGGTGGTCGAGTTGGAGGACAAGCTTGGCGTTGTGCGACCCGTTCCCATTGGGAAGAAAAACAAAGGACGTTTCCAGTTTTCCCTCTTTGATCTGCTATTTCTTACGTTCATAATCGCCTTCGCACTAGGTTTGCTGATGGTGTTCTATAAAGCACTGTATCTATAGAGCCTAGTTGCAACTCGCCTCCGCGAACGTCAGAATACTAGGCGTGCTGCCGTTTGAGGCCACGGCGCGTGCGGTGCTTCGATCAACCCATTGCTTGGAGTTTGAACCATGAGCGCTTGTTCTTGCCGATCCGGTTTCAAGGTGACCATGCTCGTCGGCGTGCTGGCGACCCTCTCGCTCATCGCACTTTCCAGCTCAAGCAGCTCGGCGCCGGCCGATCAATCGCGAGTTGGCCGAACGATCGAGAATTTTTCGCTCAACGATTCTCGCGGAGCGATGCGATCGCTCAAGGACTGGTCGGACTCGAAACTGGTGGTCGTGGCGTTTCTGGGCACGGAGTGTCCGCTGGCGAATCTCTATACGCCACGGCTCGCTGAGTTGGCGACACGCTGGTCGTCGAAGGGCGTGAGTTTCGTCGGCATCAACTCGAACCAGCAAGACTCGATCACCGAAGTGGCCGCACACGCGCAGCGCAGCAACACGCCATTCCCGATTCTCAAAGATCCGGGCAACACGATCGCCGACCGTTTTGGCGCCGTCCGCACGCCCGAAGTGTTCGTGCTCGATCAAGGCCGCGTCGTCCGCTACTGGGGGCGCATCGACGATCAGTACGGAATCGGCTTCCAAAAACAGAAACCGGTTCGCGAAGATCTTTCGCAGGCCATCGAAGAACTGCTGGCCGGCAAACCGGTGAGCCAGCCGACGACCGAGGTGGCCGGGTGCCTGATTGGCCGCGTGAAGCGTCCCACTCCGTCTGGCGACGTGACCTACTCGAACCAAATCGCGCGGATTCTGAAGAACCGCTGCGTCGAATGCCATCACGAGGGAGAAATCGCGCCGTTCTCGTTGACCAGCTACGGTGAGGTGGTGGGTTGGGCCGAAATGATTAGCGAAGTGGTCCACGAGCGACGGATGCCCCCTTGGCAGGCCGCGCCCGAGCACGGCAACTTCAAAAACAATCCCTCGCTCAGCAATGACGAGGTGGCGCAGATCGACCAGTGGATCAAGAACGGCTGTCCCGAGGGGAACGCGGCGGATTTGCCAAACCCCTCGGAATATGCCAAAGGCTGGGGCATCAGCGAGCCGGATCAGGTTTTCTACATGAGCGATAAGCCGTATACCATTCCGGCTGAGGGAGTCGTCAACTATCAGATTTACACGGTCGACCCCGGCTTCAAGGAAGACCGCTGGATCAAGCAGGCCGAAGTCAAGGCAGGCAACCCGGCCGTCGTGCACCACGTCATCGTGTTCGTGCAAGAGGCTGGCGGAGACCGTTTTGGCGCTCCGCAAATGGCCTATGCGCCGGGAATGACGCCGCGGCGCTTCGAGAAGGGGGTGGGCATTCGCGTTCCGGCCGGCTCGCAATTGGTGTTTCAGGTTCACTACACGCCCAACGGCAAAGAGCAGCAAGACCTGAGCTACGTGGGCTTTGTCTATGCCGATCCCAAAGACATCGAATATGAAGTGATGGGCGCCGCCTGCGGCGATCTCGGCTTCAAAATTCCGCCAGGCGTGTCGAACCATCAGGTCGTCGCGCGCAAGCTATTTCTCAAGGATGTCGTGCTACTGGGCATGAACCCTCACATGCACCTGCGCGGAAAATCATTCCGCTACGAGCTCGAACTGCCGGGCGGGGCGAGAGAAGTCCTGCTCGACGTGCCCAAGTATGATTTCAATTGGCAGCTTTGGTACATGCTCAAGGAGCCAAAGATGGTGCCCAAGGGGAGCCGCATGATCTGCACGGCGTCGTTCGACAACTCGCCCGACAACCTGGCCAATCCCGATCCGTCGAAGGAGGTTTCCTGGGGCGAGCAGACGTGGGACGAGATGATGTTCGGGTTTTACTCGACCATCAGACCCCTCGCGAGCAAACCGCAGCCCAAGAATACCTCGGCGGCGGGAAAGTGATGGCCGCTGAGCGATTTAGACTAATTTCCTGCGGGACAAGAGGGAACACGAAGATGCCTCCGGCGGCCCGCGCTTCCGCGGGGGGCGATAGAAGCAATGGATTATTTCTTCGTACATATAGTCCCCGGCGACTCGCCGGCCCCCGGAGGGTTCTTCGTCGAGTGCGTATTACAAGTTCACACCCCTGCGGGAGATTGAAGCCTCGCTGAGTGATCTTGATTACTTCGCGACCGGCTTCGGACCCATCTCGAACCGCAGCGTTCCGCCTTGCGCGATTTCGCCGTGCTTGATCCAGGTGCGATCCACGGGCACGTTGTTGAGCGACACGCGCTGGATGTACTGATGGTCCAGGGCGTAGTTATCGGCGACGATCAGCAGGCGATGGTTACCCAGCTTAAGCTCGGCTTGTTTCCATAACGGGCTGGTCAGCTCGTAGCGGTCCGATCCGGCGGTGGGATAAAGCCCCAGCGAGCTGAGCACGTACCAGGCGGAGAGCGTTCCTCCGTCATCGTTTCCATCCAGCCCATTGGCTTTGTCGCCGTACTTCTTGTCGAGAATCCAGCGGACCCATTTCTGGGTCAGATCGGGTCGACCGGCCGCGTTGAAAAGATAGGCGGCGTAAATGTCGGGTTGGTTGCCGTGCCAGTAGTACGCGTTGGGGCGAGCTCCGACTTCGGGAACTGACTTGGAAAAGAACTCATCCAGTTCCTCGATGAAATACTCGCGGCTCTTGAACAGCGAGATCAGGCCCGGGGCGTCGAAGGAAACGGCATAGCGCCACTGCAAGGCGCTGCCCTCGACGTAATCATCGGTGAATTCGCCGCGAGGG